>JAQUHL010000022.1 GCA_028683635.1 Candidatus Cloacimonadota bacterium | reverse complement strand
TCAAAGGTTCGGGAATAGGGGGATAATAAGTAAGGTTTGATATGGTGGGAACCGTTCCCTGAAAGTTTGTGCTACTCAGTAGATATGTAGCTCTTCCATTCATAAGCTGGGTTAGTCCGATAACGCTTCCCCCTCCGGGACCTCCACCAGATACGTTTATAGTGCTGTTGAGATTGTTTAAGAAATTCGTATATGTATAGAAATAGTTTGGATCTGCTTGCACGGACGGTCCCACGATTGCCTGTAATTCAGCTCCTCTGCTTGCCAGCCAGCCATTGGTAATGTTTTCTTCTATCATTGTTCTCATGTGGGCAATATACATTCTCTTATAAAGGGGGACCTGTAGAATCTTGTTTAAAATAGGATATGAGGAATGAGAACTGTGCGTCATGGGATCAAGATTTTGCATGGTGGTGGAGTTCAAATTTCCGCCAGACAATAACTGTCTGAATTGACCAAAGCACATATTCAAATCCCAGAGTACTGAGTTAAAACGGAAGGCAGTGTCTTCATATAGATAGTAATTATGGCCAAAATTCACAGGAGCGTCGAGATTGACGAAGAGCCAGTCGAAGGCAACCATCCAGAGATGCCGGTCAACGTTGAACACGGTCTCAACCTGGGTGGGGTTGTTGTTGAAGACATTGAGAAATTCGATAAAATGACTCATATCCTCTCCACTGTCCAATTCATATTTGGAAGTATAGGAACTGGGGTTTGTACCGAGGTAGGCCCAGATGCTCCAAAGCGTAGGTTGATCTCCGATTCCTTTGATCCTGGTAAGATCACCGGTGCCAAAATTACACTCTCCAAAGTAATCATCAAGATCCTGAACGCTTGTATAAACACCTATCAGAGTCCCATTTACATATAGGTTTGCATAGTTTGCCTTGCTGGAGGGCATATACTTGCGGCCAATTTCATAGCCCAGGGTTTCTCTGAGCAGGGAGGGATCGGAAAACCCATTTGAAAGCTTGATGGTGCCGTAAGGTCCATATTTTTGCCCGGATATCACATGATCCAGCATGATGTTCCAGGGGTTTTTCACCCGGTTGGCACTATAGGAACTGTTACCTTTGTAACGTACACCAACGCTATCAAAAGTAACTCCGTTTATGGTAGCAGTTCCAAGAAGCCTGCCGTCTCCTGCATGGTGAAGATTATCCAGGAGCTGGTCCCAGTTGCTTTGAGTGAAGGTCAGTTGAATTGTATTCACAATATCCGGATCATAAAAATCCTGTGCACCGAGGACGGATAGCACAGTCACCAATAAAAGGGCACCGTAAAGTCTTAGGCGCATAAATCCTCCCAAAGATCAATGTTAGTACTTACTGTGTTACTATCTGATCCGCGCTTTCCTGCACAATATTTTTTTACTTTGCGTATTCTCCCAGACTTTCTCTTATGTGTATTCGGGGTAGAGCTTTTTTGCGCACTCTTCGCACAAACCATGGGAGAAATTGGCCTCTGGATGAGTGATCAGAAATTGCTCCACAGGAATCCAGTTTCCATAAGCATCTTTGATACTTTTACAGTTGGAGCAGATCTGTACAATACCTCTCAGCTTTTGAAGCTCGAAAAGATAGTCCAATAGAGTTTTATTTTTATCTCCCAAAAGCTGGTTCAAATATAGCAGTTCGATATCTGCTTGTACCAGATTTCGAAAGCTTACCAACAGCTTCTCGATCTTGGGGGAATAGGCGTTTTCCTTATTATCCAACAAACAAATAGTTCCGAAAGCTTCACCTGAGGGAAGCAAAATGGGGAAACCAAGATAGGATATCATATTCAGTTTGATATCAGGGTTGTTCGCCCATTTCTTGTCCTTAAGGGCATTGGGCACCAGCAGCTTATTTTGGGTCTTCATAACGGTTTCGCAATACAATCCTGATCCCCAGACCTTTTCTTTTTCGCCGGGGTGATAGGGGTTTCCTTTGCTCTTACTGGAGATAAACACTTCGATCTCATCCTTCTCCACCCTCATGATCAGGGCACTGGGGATGCTGAGCAAATCTGCGAGAGTATCCACCAATTCCTGCCAGGCCTTGATGTATTTTTCATCGATAATGACTTTTACAGTCTTATTGAGCATTGCTCCTCCAAGCCTTAATCAACAAGGGCCGTAACTTTGAAGAAATCCTTGTTTGTAGTCTGGTTACCGGGAATGATGAACTGGGATTGAGTGCTTTCCCCCAGGAGGACGTACTCACCCTCTGGATGATCATGATAATAGATACAATACCTGTTCACGTTCAGCGGTTGGCCATTTGTATCCTGGGTAACGGCATCCCAGGTAAGCAGTACAGATCCGTCCTGAATCTGAATAGCGAGGTTGGCCGGTGCTGCTGGTCCTGCGGGAGCAGGGTATCCAAATCCGGCAATATAGATGTCTGTATAGGATAGGGTACTTGGCTCTGTGGATACGCTTAGATCCCCAAAAGTTGCGGTATTGGCAAATTGACCGCATGTGAAAACTTCATCCACCCCCAGGGCTGTGATTCCCCACCCAATATCGGTTCCGGTTCCTCCCGCGCTTGATGCCCAGCGCCAGTTTCCCAGGGGATCGAGACTGGCGATAAAGATATCAAGCCCTCCCTGGGTAGTTACTGTATATGCGCCATAGCTGGCAGTATTGTTGAAGTTACCGGTTACATACACATTGCTTTGGACATCAGTAGCCACTCCATACCCCCGGTTGGATTGAGAGGTTCCTGAAGCGCCTCCACTTTTTACCCATTCCCAGGATCCGGATGTGCTGATTCTACCGATCAGAAGGGTAAGGGTGCCAAACGCAGGTGGGGAAATCGTTCCAAACAGAGGAGAGCCCAATTGGGTGTAAAAATGTCCAGTCACATAGATACTTCCATCCGGTGCCACAGTGATCTCATCGCTATATTCAGGAGCAGATCCAGTGGAACGGTAATAGGCAAGCCAGTTACCAGTAGGATCGATCTTGCCAATGAAAAAGTCCATATGATTACTTGTAAATGAGAATTCACCGGCCGTGACAGATCCCATGACTGTAGTAAAGTAATAGATAGATCCATCACTACCGACTGCCACGTCATAACTTGAATTGTAGTTGTTCCCTGTGTGAGAACTTACCCATTGCCAGTCACCATCTGTACTGAGTTTGGCAATGTAAGCTCTCCAAAATCCCGATAGCAGATAAGGTCCAAAGCTTCCATCATGAGTTGTACCAATGATTATTACATTGCCATTACCATCAACAGCGATCTTTTTGGGGTAATCGTAGGAACTGCCGCCTGCTTGTTTCGCCCACTGCCAAATCCCGTCGTTATTGAGTTTTGCTACAAAGATATCACTGTTTCCGATACTTGAGAGGTTTGTAGTACCAATCGTTGTAGGACCTTCATAAGAGCCCTGGATATAAATGTTACCCAGGGGGTCAATGTCAATATCCAAACCCTTGGTGGTGTTGGTACCGTCACAAACTGCCCAAAGCAATTCGCCATTGCGATTATGTTTGGTGACAAAGGCACCAGGCCCGATTAATTCAGTTCCAAAATATGCGGTTGTTGGAAGGGTGCCTGTTGTATATACATATCCCTGAGAATCGTGGACGATGCCACTTCCAGCTTCAGCTGCATAACTTCCATAGGAGTTAATCCACTGCCAATCTATATTTTGGGCAGTAAGCAGAGCAACCATAAGTGATAGCGTTATAAGTAGTATATGTTTCATGTTACGTCCTTTGTATTAGTTAGCGGTTATCAAACGGTGCCAGGATCAACTATGTTATGTACAGAATCAATCATGACAATTTATACTCGTGTCACTCATATTGAGACTTCCTCAGGTTGTCAAGGACAAATCAGCGGATTGTTCTATTTGCCAATGCAGAAGCTATCAAAAATCTGGTTCAGCAGAGCTTCGTTGCTGATAACGCCAAGGATGGACTCAAGGTGAGAACTTGCTTCGATGAGATCAAAGGCAACAAACTCATATCCCATACCCTTGGATAGAGTTCCTATAGCGGTTTTCAAGGAAGTCCTTGCTTTGTCCAGGGCAGAGAGATGGCGAGCATTGGTGATAAATGGCTTTTGAGCGAGGTTTTGGGGTAGATTGATTCTGGATAGAATGGCTTTCTCCAAGGCTTGAAGCCCATTTTCGAGGACAACGGAACAAGGTAATACATCTTCAAAATCATTCAAGGCGAGGTACTGCTCCCAAGCGGATCTATCCGGGAAGTCTGAAAAGCCCAGAAGATCGATTTTGTTCATAACCACCAAATGATTCCCCTGGGGATGGGAAATGGCTTGTCCGGGTTCTATAAGGTAAAGCACCAGATCACTGCTTTCCAGGATTTGGGCAGTACGTTCAATGCCCTGGGTTTCAATGTCGTCGAAAGTTTCCCGGATACCTGCCGTGTCATAGATCACAATTGGTAAGCCACTCAGGGAAATTCTTTCTTCCAGATAGTCCCTGGTAGTGCCGGGGTGGGGTGAGACAATTGCTCTGTTTTGTCTCAGGAAAGCATTGAATACCGAGGATTTACCCACGTTCGGTGCTCCGGCAAGGCAAAGTTTGAAACCCTCTCTGAGGATTTTTCCCTGACTGCTGTCTGAATAAAGTTCATCCATCCGGGCCAGGATACTTTGCAGAAGCAGCAGGAATTCTTCTTCATCAAGTGCGGGTAAATCCTGATCTGTAAAGTCGATGGCGAGCTCAATACTAAGTCTTGCCTGGGTAAGGCGGGTCAGGAGTTCTTTGAGTTCTCTTGCCAAAAAGCCCTTCAGTTGAGCCAAAGCAGCAGTTTCCGAGAGCGAAGTCTGGGCCAGAATCAGATCATTTACTGCCTCAGCCTGAGTGAGATCCAGCTTGCCGTTCAGGAATGCTCTAAGGGTGAACTCTCCCGGTTTGGCAAGCCGGCAGCTACCAAGCAGGATCTGCAGGATCCGCTGAGTAAGGTGTGGGTTGCCGTGGCAGCACAGCTCAATAGTGTCTTCTCCCGTATAACTGTTGGGTGCCCGATAGAGGATGCAGACTACTTCATCCACGGCTTGTTTTTCCTGATCCTGAAAGATACCGAAGATGGCCTTGTGGCTTGGGGCTTTGAGGAGTTTTCCGGCCTGGGAGAAGTATCCGGCAACAAGTTCGATTGCACCACTTCCTGATACCCGGAGCATGGCAACTGCAGAGATTCCCAAGGTTGTGATAACTGCGCAGATCGGCTCGAAGCCGGTACTGGTGCCACCCTGAATCGGAGAGCCCTGCTTTGATGAGGATTTATCTTTTAAGCGTGTTAACCTTTTAGGCATGATCCTAAAGAAGTTCTTTGATCCTTTCCCAAAGCTTCTCTGGAGTAAAACCGATCTGCTCATTGAGTTCACAAATTTTACCATGAGCAATGAACTTCTCTGGATATCCGAAATTGACCACTTTCAGCTTGGATCGTCCAAAGAACTGGGAAACTCTGGAGCCGAATCCCCCAACCGTGGAATTGGTCTCGAAGGTAAAGCACATTTTGCTATTCTTTGCCATTAGCTCGAGTGCTTTTTCATCCAAAGGTTTCAGGGTGGAAAAATGCAGGTGGATGGGGTTCAGTCCTTCGGTTACCATTTTCTCCCTGAGACTGGTAACAAGCTGGTACGTGTCACCACAGGATATCAGGGCAATCTTTTCACCGGTGGAAACCTGCTTCGCTATCCCCGGGGTAAAGCTGCCACCATCCTTGCCTTCGCAAAAAGCATTACCCCTGGGGTAACGGATGGCAATTGGACCCAGGCTATATTCAGAAGCCCACTTCAATGCGGAAGCAAGCTCTTCAGCACTGTAGGGAGCGATGATTGTGAGGTTGGGAACAAAGTTCAATAAAGAGACATCAAAAGCACCATGATGAGTAGCACCATCTTCACCCACAAGGCCGGCTCTGTCTATACAGAAAACCACAGGCAGACGTGGTAAAGCTACATCGTGGATTAGTTGATCCAGTGCTCTTTGCATGAAAGTGGAGTAAATTGCCACAAAAGGTTTGAGCCCTTTGGTGCTCAATCCGGCGGCAAAGGTGATGGCATGCTGCTCGGCGATACCTACATCGTAAAACCTTTTGGGATAACGCTTTTCAAAACCGCTCAATCCCGTCCCGGCAGACATGGCAGCAGTGATAGCAATGATCTTTTCATTCTTTTTGGCAAGATTAACCAGGGTCGAACCGAAAACCTCGGACCAGGATTCTCCACCGGTGCAAACGGGTTTTCCGCTCTTGGATTCAAAGGGGCCGATACCATGGAAAAGCGATGAATTTCGCTCGGCAGGACTGTAGCCCTTGCCTTTCTGCGTAACCAGATGGATCAGCACGGGACCGATCATGTTGTCCCGGGCTCTTCGCAGGATGCTGGAAACCATGCCGATATCGTGTCCGTCGATGGGTCCCAGATATTTGAATCCCAGATCCTCGAAGATGATATTGGGCACGAGGATATTGAGCATCGATTCTTCCAGCTTCTGGGCACCATAGATGAAGCGTCTGCGGATGCTGGAAGGCAGGGTATGGCTCAGATCCCAGATCTGTTTCTTAAGCGAATTGTAGGATTTACTCGCCATCATTCTGGCCATATATTTTTGCAGACCACCCACGTTTGAAGAGATGGACATGGCATTGTCGTTCAGGATAACGATGAATTTGTTCTTTTGAAGATGTCCTGCATGGTTCATAGCCTCGAAGCTCATTCCCCCCGTTAATGCCCCATCTCCGATCACGGCAATCACGTGCCCCGCTTCTTGCTTATGGTCCCTCCCGCAGGCTATACCCAGAGCTGCAGAAATCGAGGTGCTGCTGTGGCCTGTGGTGAAGGCGTCAAACTCGCTTTCATCACGATTTGTAAAACCACTTAAGCCTCCCAGACTGCGGATAGTATCAAATCTGTCATTCCTGCCCGTGAGGATCTTCCAGGCATAGGCCTGATGACCCACATCCCAAACCACTTTATCTTGAGTCAGATCAAACACATTGAGCAGGCTGATAGTAAAATCCACAGCTCCCAGGCTTGGAGCAACGTGACCTCCGGTTTTGGAGGCAACATCCAAAATCCTTTTACGAGTCTCAGAAGCCAGCATTTTCAGCTCTTCCGGACCATATTCCCTTATTTGGGAAGGATGAGATATCTTTTCGAGGATCATCTTTTCTCCTGAAGACTATATAGGGATAAACTAATCCGTTTGTGAAGTTTTTGGGCTACGATTTTCTTCGATTTTGACGACTATCATTTCGAGAATCATGAGCAGGAAAGCAAGGATCAACAGGATCTTCCAGAGGTCACTACCCAGCCGGGTAAAGAAGATCTGAGAACCAAATTCGAGGGGTAGGACTTTTATCTTGCCGTCCTTGCTGTGCCCGGCAATATCCATTGGAAGGTAGTTGCTTTCTTCCGTGATGTGGTTCACTGCAAAATGGCTGGTGTTGCCATCAGGTGATTGTTGGATATAGATTCCCGGCTTGTGCAGCAGGTAGTTTTGTCCCGATAGATTATAGATCTTTCCTTCGGGATCTGTGAGGGTTTCGGTAGAAACCTGATTGCCGATCTGGTAGGTAGTAAGTTCCGGTGCGGAACTGCCGAGGTATTCAAAACAGCGATAGGCAAAAACCGGAAAGGCAGAATCCAGGAAAAAGCGGTTGCGGCTGCTTTCTATATCAAAAAGCCAAAGGATGTTTCGCCCTTTGCTCACGGCCAGGGGGGAGTTTCCTGCCGCCAAAAGCGATGCCGAACTTGAGCTTGCCAACCAGTAATCCGCTACTTCCCGATGCTTGATTGTCGAGCTTGAGATCAGTGAACTGGCATAATGGTGCGGGTTCAGATAATCAATGCTGCGTTCCTGGCTCGAATAATCTTTTAGTGCCATTGCAAAGCTTGTTGACAGGAATGATTTGTATTCGGATGAAACGCTTTTCCCCAGGCAGAAGAGAATCCCCTGATTACGGGCTTTGAGTTCATTGGAAAGATCCCGGAGCCTGTTTATCTGAGAGCCGGGATCGAAGACCAACACCAGGTTGTAATCCTTCAAGGCCTGGCTGCTAAGCTGTTCTGGGGCGATAGTATCCAGCTTGCCACTGTTTCCGGCATAGACCATCAGCATAGATCTTAAGATCTGGGGCAGTGCTGGTTTCTGTGAGATCACCGCAATCCTGGGTGTAAGGGTATAGGGATAGGCAAAATAGCTGCGGTTGTCATGGATCAGTTTGTCGTCCAGCACCTCTACATAGCCTTTCTGCCACCCCTCGTTGCGAATATCGAAACTGATCGTTTCGGTGATTCTGGATTTGCCCTTGATGTTCAGAAACCTCTCGGCCACTCTCTGGTCATCGAGCACAACCTTAACGAGGACATCGCTTTTATCCAGATCGCCATAATTGCTCAATTCAAAATGCAATACCTGATTGCGGTTTTTCTCCACAAGCTGGGGCAAGGGTTGGGCATTTTCTACTGCCAGGTTATCATAGAGGGGCTGGGGCTTTTCCCTCAGGATATCAGCACTTAAGGGGATGATATGAATGGGATATTCAGGGTTGGCAGGGAGTTCCTGCTCCTGCAGATCAGAGAGGAAATAGAGTTCCCGGTTGGCAAGCTGGATAGCGGATAGCTGCTTTTCTGCCAATTTGAAAGCTCCGGAAAGCTCGATCGGATTGTGGGTAATTCCGATCTGCTCCACCATGCCCTGAGGGAGTTTGCCTGCATAGATCAGGGCATTGAGATTGTTCCAATCCTCATCAAGAGTAATCAGAACCAAACGGTCGTTGTCAGTGGCCAGGGAATTGATCTTGTAGATAGCAGCCTTGGCTTTGTCCAGATAGCTCTGGGAATCGATGAGATAATCCATGCTGAAGCTATTATCCAGCACGATTGCCAAGGCAGTAGGAGCATGTTTTTTGGAGGCCATTAGTTTTGAGGATTTGAGCAGCGGACGTGCAGCAGCCAGCACCACAAGGAGGATGATCAGCATCCGGATGATAAGCAGAAGGATGTCTTTGAGTTTGGTACGGTTTTTTTTCTGCTCTTTACTCAAACGGATGAAACGCAGGCTGGAGAACATGATTCGCCTGGGTTTCTTTTTTGCCAGAAGCCAGATGAGCAGGGGCAGGACGGTTGCCGTCGCCAGAATAAGAAGCCCGCTGTTCAAAAAGGATAGCTGAAACATGACTTAACTAAAAACCTGCTCCCAGGGAAAATATATATTCGCTATCTTTGAGCTTCATTCCATTGTTTCTTAAAGCAAAGTCAAAGCGGAAGAAATTATAGTAATAACCTGAGCCCAGAGTGTAGGTAATGTTTTCAGTTCCATTGAATTTATCGCTATACATCCCCAGCCGGAGTACGAAATTCTGGTTAGCCGGCGAATCCGAGAAATAATCTTCGGTCTGCCAGGTCCAATCCTGCACCAATCCAAAGTGGAAGGTGGTATCGGTTTCTTTGGCAATCAACCCCTGCAAGCCAGCCATCAGAGCAAGGCCTCCGGATTTGTAAGCAAAACCTGCCGCCGCCCGGCGCTTAAGTTCAGCAGAATCATAGTTTTCCCAAAACAGCTTGGAATATACATCATAAAATGCAACTCCATAGACCATTGATCCCTGATCGACGGTCATTCCCAAATCTCCTGAAAAGCCTTTGACCTTATCATCTATGAAGTATTCGTTTTGGTCAACGATCCAATCTGTTCCGTTTTTCACCTGAGAAATCCTTACCAGCCTGCCGGTGAGGAACTTCAGGTTGATACCCGCGGAGATCATATCCCACTGCTTGTCCCTGCCAGCATAGCTGATCTGCCATTTATCGAGCTGGTAGTCATAGTAGCGGATCCTGTTTTGTTCGGCATTAATCTCGCTGATATTGATGCTGGCCATGGGCTGATAGCTCCAGGCTGCATTTCTGGTGATCAGGCTCAGATATTTCATTTGCTTGTCTTTGAGAGCATTGCTAAACTGAATTGCTTCCTCAAACTTCAGCTTCGATTCTTCTTTCATCCGGAAGGATAAAACGATCGAGGAGTGTTCGTTATCGGCAAGCAAAGCAGGATTATCATAAGCATCAAAATATGTTCCGGCATAAGCAACGTTCAACCCGCCGAAACCAATCGTCACCGGAGAAACACTTCCTGCGGGGGTATGATAGTCATATTCAGTGATCGGTAATCCGCTCTGAGCCGCCAGGATGCAATATCCCATCAGCAACAGCGTGCCAAGAAATACTTTCATAAACTTTCCTTATGGATAATTAGCCATTTTCCTTGTCAATAGTTGTCTTGCCCTTAGTGCCAGAAAGTAGGCTGGGATGCCGGTAACCACTCCGGCCACGGCATCGATGAACCAATGATAGTGCAAAAACACTGTGGCAAAAACCAGGATCAGAGTAACACTACAAAAAATGTATCCCCATATCTTTGTATGCCGCAGGGCAGAAATACACAACACGATGGCAATTGCCACATGCGAACTGGGAAAAGCTCCTCCCAGGTGCTTGGAATTGCTATAAATATTTGCCATAATCCCTGAGAACAGGTATCCCCCGGATTGCCTGGAAAGTAGCATGGCTTCGTCAAAATATCTGCCGCCAATCACTGGCACCAGCGAATAGACAAAATAGTATAGATAAAACACGAAACTTAAGACAAAGATGGTTTCCTCAAATGCTTTGCGATTCTTGAAATAAAGGTAGACCGGCAGCCCCACAATCATCGGATAATAGGAAAAATAGCCAAAGGCAAAGATCTCATGGATGATTCTGTTACTGTGCTTGATCCCCCAGGTAAGCGAAGGATAATATCCAAAAAGCTGGTGGTCGATCTTCATAAAAAAGGGATCCAGCCAATCCCGAAAAACGATGCGGGTCACGACAAATAGTCCCGTATAGAAATAGCCAAAGAGCAGCACCGGATAGATGCTGCGCACAAATCCCAAGAGCTTCCTGGGAAGCCCTGCCTGATCCATCTGGGATCTATCCCACCACGCCATAAACAGCACTGCCACCACCACACTTAAGTAAACGGGAAAATGTCTTTCGGGCTGAACCGCACGCCCCCAGCCCACCATCATATAGAGCATGATCCACAGGCAATAGGCAAGGGTGATGATATCGATCGGGCTTAAAGTACTTCTTGTTACCGGGATCGTATCTGTAGCTGGGTTGACTGACTGCTTGGTCTTAATCTTGCTTGATTGCTTTTTCATAGAGACGGTAGGTTTTATAGCGTTTGGCTTCGAGCATTTCTGCCACCCGGATCATCATCTCGTTGTTCTCCAGAACCCAGGAAAACTCGCCATGATGCAATCCTTTGGGAATGCCATTTTTGAAGGAGTGATAATAAAAAAGCGTATCTATCCCATGTAACTGGTATTCCTTGATCACACCCATGGTAATTACCCTGGCAGAGCTGATTTTCTTTTTTGCCAGCATGGCTTTGACCAGGCTGAGGGGATTGACCCTGCCCTTCATCACTTTCAGAACTTCGTTGTAATTTGGCATGGCCAGGCTAAAACCTGCGGGCTTTCCATCTACAGTGGCAATCAAAACCAGGTCCGGATCGGCAATCGGGAGAAGCTCATCGACCAGATGATCAAATTCTTCTTTGGTCATGGGGACAAATCCCCAGTTGTACTGCCAGGCATCTGTGTAGATCTGGAACACGGTTTCCAGATCTGATCACAGGGCTTTCTTGCTGCTTTTGTTCAGAGAGCGGATCTCGCATTTGGCTCTTCTTTCCAGTAGTTTGGCTGCTCTTTCC
>JAQUHL010000021.1 GCA_028683635.1 Candidatus Cloacimonadota bacterium | reverse complement strand
CGATGCCTACTACAGCTTCATCCGGGGCAGCGGAAAGTATTTCTTCCTCAGCCCACTTGCGACTCAGGAGCAAATGCTGCTGCCCCTGGACGGCAGTCTCAACCAGTTCTTCGTTCAGGAATTGTGGTTTGATTTCCGAGCTCAGATGTTTCCGAATCTGGAGCTGAAACTATCCCTCAGGCCCGCTCTTGCAAAGCTAAAGCAGGATTACTTCTCAGGCAATCCCTTCCAGCTATCCGGCTCGCAGCTTGCCTATGGCATCGAGTTATATGAGGGGGGAAGCCTGATCAGTCAGTTGCCCGTGGATTACTGGATAGAATTTGGCTTCTATGCGCCCAATGCTGATCCGATAGCCAGGAAGCTCTTCAATATCTATCGTAGCCCCAATGAGGACAGGCTGAGCTTCAAAACTCTGGGCTCTGAATACGATGCAGCTTACTTCAGTTTTGTCTCGGACTACGTTTATTCAGGAATTGCCCATAGCGGCGTCTATCTTTATACTTCTGCCAGCGAAGACCCCCTGAAAAACATCATCGCCTATCACAAAGCAAAGCAGTCCGTGCAACTAAGCAATTCCTTCTTAAGTTGGAACGATGCTTCCGCCAGAGGATTCAGCCATCTGTTGCTGGATTACAGCCCCCGCAGAGGCATAAACCACCCCTGGTTAAGCGGGCAGCCTTACACGGTTCAGGGCTATTCCCAGAAGCTTTCTGCCCGGTTCCACACAACCTCCCAAGCCACGGATTCCATCCCCCGGGAGTTTTTCCTTTCCTTCGCAAGCCCCAATGCTCCCAAGAACTTGTACCTGATGAACAGTGATGCTGCCTACCCCAAACTAAAGAAATATGAGGCTTCCCCAGCCTACACCGCTGCCAGCTATGTCTATGCCAATGGCTACTGCTCTCTGTTCCCGGCCTTTGGAGGGGATATTTTCAGCGGCAGTCTCAGTACTGCTCAGCCGGATAACTTCCCGGTGCTGCTCTATAACAAGATGTCCTTCGATCCCGGTGAATACAAAATCTTCCTCCACTCAGATTCCACTCTCCCGGCCTCATCCATCCTGAGTGTCCGCAAAATGTCCCAATTGCCGGATCGCTATGGCGTCCTTAGCAACCAGTATGCTCTCAGCCAGCTTTCCTCCGCCTGGCGGTTCACTGCCCCATACGCTGCTTTCTACAGCCAGTTCCAACCCCTGATATTTATCAAAGAACTGGTTGGAAAAGTCAAAGCCCGGGGTACAGACTACCTGTTTTCCATCTATGACGTTGATTACACCTACCGCCTTTATCCCTATCCCCAAAGCAGCTACCCGGATGGTTACCATTTCGGTTATGACAGCGGATACTACTCCTTCTACCTGGTGTATGATTCGGATTATTGTCTGATGCGGGATCTGCTTCCCCATTCCCTGGCCACGACAACCATCTCAACTACAAATACCAGAAAGATACTGTCCTTGTATCAGGCCCAGTTTGTCCTGCCAGAATACTTTAGCGGCAGCAGTCTGCCCCTTGGCACTCAGATCAGGCTCCAAAGCTCCGCTGAGGTTCCCGGAATTCCTAATGCGCTTGTTCCTTTGCGGCTTAGCTTTTTGAACTCCCTGCAACAGGAAATCAGCCCCGCTTTCTTCTCGGATCCAAACGCTCTCGAAATGCCTCTTATCTACGTCCCTTACAATCCGAACTCACCGGACGATGCTTATCACCTCTGGTTCAGAGACCTGGATGGAACTGTAACTGAACTTACTGAAGTGGAAGAGTTTTCGGATAACTGGTCCACTGAATTTATTGTGATCGGAAATTCTGCTCTCTGCCTTGTTAACAATCCCGGCTGGTTCTATTTCACTCTCTGAGTCCGTTTTCTTTGTTAAGATTAATTTACCGGAAATTGGCACATTTTCCTTGCCTTAAAAGCACTTAGCACAGAATTGACGCAGAATCCAAACAAAGTGAGATTACTATGCAAAAGATGATCTATATCCTCGAAGATGAAGCTGATATCCTGGAGCTGCTATCGCTTCAGCTTTCCAATGCCGGATTCCGAACCCGGGGGTTCATGCGCGCAGAAGCCATGCTTTACAGCCTGAATCAGGAAATCCCGGATCTGATCGTACTTGATCTGATGCTCCCTGACCTGGATGGCTTGGAAGTATGCAAACGCCTTAAGGAAACTCCGGCTCTGGAGAGAATCCCCGTGGTCATGCTCACTGCCAGAATCAATATCGAGGATAGAATCAAAGGCCTGGATTATGGAGCGGACGACTACATCACCAAACCCTTCGATTCCAAAGAGCTTCTCGCCAGGATCAATGCTGTTTTGAGACGTTCAGGGTGGGAAACGGAAAAGAACGTTCTGCTTATCACCCCTGAATTCAAGCTGGATTTCAACCGCTTTGAGGTCTTTATGAAGAACAAAAGGCTGGATCTCACCCTCACCGAATTCAAAATCCTCCAGTTGCTTACCAAACGTCCGGGGTGGGTCTATTCCCGCAGCCAGATTCTCGATCATCTTTGGGGTACGGACAAGATAGTGATCGAACGCTCGGTTGATGTCCATGTAAAAAACCTTCGGGACAAGATCGCCCCCTACGACAAAATGGTGGTCAACGTCCGGGGAGTGGGCTATAAATTTGATCCCGATTGGGAAAGGAATGTTCCACCCGCCGATGCATAGAAAAAAGAGCTTGCTGCTGCTCATCTCTCTCTATCACCTGCCCCTTGTAGTCCTGCTCGGGATTCTGTATCATCAGGAGGTATCACTCTTTATCTTTTGGAGTAGTTATGCTTTGGGAGAACTGATTGTGCTTGCCTTTGCCCTTAAGCTCTTCCAGAACTATGCCCGCCTCATCGAAGCTACTGCAAACAAGATCAAAGCCGGTGAACATGAAACCCGGCTCAGGCTTTCCGGCATCAAGGAGTTCGATGCCCTCAGAAACAGCCTGAATCCCATGCTGGACAGCCTGGATACCGCCATCAAACACCTCGCCGTCCACCGTGAAGAACTGCGTTTGATCGTCAATTCCATCGAAGAAGTGCTCTGGGCGCAGAGCCTGGATGGCAAAATCGAATGGGTAAACGATTCATTTTCCAACCTTTTCGAAGCATACGACCCCTTCCAGTCTCAATACTATTGGGAAGTATTCCTCCAGCCCAAACTCAGCGCTCTGATCAAAGAATATAGCACTGGAAACCCTGAAAAGCTGAATGAACTCGAAATCAATGGCTCCTACTATCTGCTCAGCGGCTCCAAAAACAGCAAGGCTGGAAGGATTGTCTTTATCCTTTACAATATCGATATAATCCGCCAGGCTGAACAAATGAAGAAGGATTTCATCGTCAACCTTGCCCATGAGATCAGGACCCCGCTCACTGCCATCAAAGGTTTTTCTGAAGCCATGGAACAAACTGCCAAACCGGAAAACATCCGCTTTCTCAAGATAATCCAAAACCACACCGAACGTCTCATTCATCTGGTCAACGACCTCCAGATTCTGATCAAGCTCGAACGCCAGGCCAGCCTTAACCTCCAGGAAATCAATCTGCATACCTTTTTGGAAAATTTAAACGCCATGCTGCTTCCCATGCTGGAGGAGAAAAAGCTGGGACTGACGATCGAAATCGATCCCAGCCTTAAACGAATCTGCGTTGATCCTTTCAAGTTTGAGCAAGTGTTTATCAATCTCGTGGAAAATTCACTTCGTTATACAGATAGCGGTACCATCAGCATTCAAGCCCGCTGCGAATCCAACCAGATCATTTTTACCTTTGCGGATACCGGTGCCGGCATCGAAGCAATCCACCTGCCTCGAATCTTCGAACGCTTTTATGTGGCAGATCCCTCCAGAAACAAAGCCAGCGGAGGAGCCGGTTTGGGGCTCGCCATCGTTAAACACATCGTTCTTCTTCATCAGGGCAATATCGCTGTCGAGAGCACTCAGGGTCGAGGTACCAGCTTTATCATTACCCTGCCCAGACTTCATGCTCCTGAGGCTTAAACCAGTATATGGAAACATATCCCCTGTCCCCCAAAAATGAAAATGAACTCCTCTCCCAATATATGAACTTTGCCTATGGCATCGCAAATTCCTACCGCAGTTCAGCTCTTCCCCTCGAGGATCTCAAACAGGAAAGCCTGCTTGGCCTCCTGGATGCCTACCAACACTTCGATCCCTCCAAGCAGGTAAAATTCAGCACCTATTCCGTCTTCTGGATAAAAAAAAGAATCCTGGCCTCCCTCAGTAGCGAAAGCAGAAGCTCCCTTCAAGCTGTTGAACTTGATGAAAACAGCCTTGAAGACAAATTCCAGAGTAAGCCCCATCCCCAAAGCCACGCCTCATCCGAAGTGCTTTCCCTGCCTTCTGATATGCCACTTCTGGAGAAACAGATCCTCATCCTTAGCTTTGAAAAACAGCTAACGATCCGGGAAATAGCCCAAAGCCTGGGCATCAGCAATGAAAAGGTAAGGCAAATCAGGCAAAAGGCACTCAGGAGATTGAAAGCTAAGAACACATAGCAGTTCACTTTAATTAAAACAAAATGGGGAACATTAACATATTCTCAAGAACGTTGGCACCCAACCGCTACATCAAGAGAAGAATCTCATCAGCTCGTTAGCTTGATAAAACCTTCTTTTATCATCATTTTTTCATAATCAGTCCGCTCAAGAGGGCAGTTTAGTAGATCAAAGAGGTCTTTTTTCCTCAATCGACACTGTTTTGATATCTGGGCAATAATATAGTCATCAACTTCATTTGAAGAACCCCGACTTATCTTTGTGTGAATAGCGGTTTTTATGTTGTCAAAAGTATAATAAACAAATCTGATATGATCCGACTCCTGTACCCTAAAACCTTTCTTGATCAAGCCATCAGTAATGAATTTTTTATCAAGTGGCATCAATAACCTCAAAACAATCAATATACATATCACGCAAAGCTTGTGCATCCAAAGAAAGCTCTTCCTGAGTTGTTGCGTATGCTTCCCAAATGAATACAATATGCTCGTGCACCTCTAAGATCAAATCTTCTTTGTTTTTTGAATAGACATGCATGTTCAGGGCATCACAAACACAATTCCAATATCCTGTTTCTTCATCATAACTAACCATTAGGAACAAGCTTTTTTGGGGTTTGAATATCAGATTGTCCATGCGAAAACCAGTGAGTAAAATCATTTCAGGTGATTTTAACAACATTTGTTCGAAACTAATCATCGAACTACTTGCAGCCAGTGAAAACATCCTGCATTGAATACCAGAAGCTTTCTGAACTGAACCTGTACGAGATAGAAGGCAATTTCTGATATGGAAGTCTTGAAATCCCGTCGAGGAGTCACTCAGCAGTTTTTTTTTCATTTGTTATCTCTGTAACACTCTGTAAGTTCTCCACATCAGCTATTTTCTGCTGTAGCCACTGCACGATGTTTTTCGCAGTGTGTAAATTCATCACAATTCCGTTCTGAACAAACCTCAACCAGCTGGAATTCAAATCGGTTGGTTCATTGCTTAATTTCATTAGCTGGTTTTCTTTAATCGCATATTCTTCCGTATTAGGAAGGCAATGCCTTTCCAAATAGAAGTTTACAACGATATCTCCTGATTCGTTGACTCCCCCGTATGCACCATTTATATATAATGGATTGTAATCAGGACTGAATTTGTATTTGAATGTAATCCTGCTTTCCATATCTTGCTCCTTTTATGCATCTTTGTCGACACAAAGTATTGACCTTGGATTTCAATAAAGTTCACACGTCAAGTAGATTTTCTGAAGTCCTTTCTATTCGTCCTCCGCATGATGCTTGATGACCTTGCCCAGGGTGAGGTAGATCGTGTTTTCTGCGATGTTGGTGGAGAGATCTGCCGTGCGTTCGAGGTTTTTGGAGATGCGCAGGAGGTGCAGGTATTCCTCTGCGAGGATGGGGCTTTCTTTCAGCATCTGGATGAGCGACTGGTTAATCTCCCGATTGTAATCATCGATGATGCTATCGTCATTACATACCTGCCGGGCGGCTTCCGAATCCTCATTTGTAAAGGCAGTGATGCTTCGTTTCAGCATATCGATGGTGGCATCCTTCATGGCAAAGATGTTTGGCAGGGCATTGGCAATCGGGCTTCCGGAAAGCCTCTGAGCAGATTCGGCGATGTTGACTGCCTGATCCCCGAGCCTTTCCAGATCATTGTTGATTTTATAGATCATCAGAATCAATCTGAGGTCTTTGGCTTCTGGTTGGTAGAGGGCAATCAGCGAAATGCAGTATTCTTCCACTTCCAGTTCGAGTTGATTCACCCTTTTCTCGAAGGTGAGGACACCTTCCAAGGCATTGCTGCGCCCTTTATCCAAACCGTCAAACGCGAGGGAGACCATTTTCTCCACGAGCGATGCTTCGGCAAGCAGCATATTCTTCAGCTCTGAAATCTTTGGTGCTAACATTTAGTTCTCCTTTCTGATATAAGATAATCTTCTCTCTGGAGCTTGCAAGGAAGGATATCCTTAGCCGAACACTCCAGTGAGGTAAGCTTCCGTACGTTTGTCTTGGGGAACGGTGAATACCTTGCTCGTCTCACCGAACTCCACCAGCTCACCAAGATACATAAATGCCGCATAATCCGAGATCCTCCCCGCCTGAGCAATATTATGAGTCACGATCAGGATGGTCACCCGGCTTTTTAGCTCGAGGCAGAGTTCTTCGATCCTGGCGGTTGATTGGGGATCGAGTGCTGAGGTAGGTTCATCGAGCAGCAGCACTTCCGGATTATTTGCCAAAGCCCTGGCAATACACAACCGTTGCTGTTGTCCACCGGAAAGCGAGAATGCCGATTCATGCAATCTATCCTTTACCTCATCCCAAAGCCAGGCATCCCGCAGGCTTTTTTCCACCCTGTCCTGAGTTTCGGATTTGTTTAGTTTACCTTGGATGGTAACCCCATAGGCAACGTTTTTGAAAATGGATTTTGGGAAGGGATTGGGCTTTTGAAAAACCATCCCCACCCGGGTGCGAATCTCGGTTACATTAGCCTTGGGATGGTAGATGTTTTCCTCATCCACCATCACCTTTCCTTTGATCCTGGTTTCCGGGATCAGGTCATTCATCCGGTTAAAACATCTGAGCAGGGTGGATTTCCCGCAGCCTGAGGGGCCGATCATTGCGGTGATCAGTTTTCTGTGAATCTCTATGTTCACAGCCTTGAGAACCTGGTTTTCTCCAAACCAGAGCTTGAGATCTTCCGTTCTAATTTGTGCTTTTACCATTTGCGTTTTTTCCTTATTTGAAAGCGTATGTAAATGGCGATGGCCGAAATGGCCAGAGCCAGTATCATCAGCACCAGTGCAGATCCATAGGCAATCGGCACCTGTTTGGCAGAATTGGTACCCTCCGTCATCAGTGCATAAATGTGATACGGCAGTGCCATCACCTCATCTGATAAGCTTTTGGGCAGGATCCTTGTATAGAATGTGGCAGCGGTAAACATGATGGGGGCGGTTTCCCCTGCCACTCTTCCGATGGCCAGAATTGCCCCGGTGAGGATATTGGGCAGTGCAGTGGGCACCAGAACTTTCAGGATGGTTTGCCTTTCCGTGGCTCCCAGTGCCAGGGAGGCCTCCCTGAATTCATTGGGCACCTGTCTCAGAGCTTCTTCGCTGGCGTTGATGATTACCGGTAGTGCCAGAATCGCCAGGGTCAGTGCTCCCGAAATCAAAGATACATCTAACTTCAAGAGGTTTACGAACACTGCCATGCCAAACAGACCATAGATGATGGATGGTATCCCGGCCAGAGTATTGATGGCAATGCGAACAGTTTTCACAAACCACCAGGGTCTTCCAAAACATTTCAGGTAGATAGCCGTCATGATCCCCATGGGAAGGGCAAGGGCAATGGATAACGCTGTAAGCCAGAAGGTTCCCACGATTGCAGGGTAGATCCCCCCGGCTGTCATCGCTTCCTTGGGCGAACTAAACAAAAACTCCCAGCTCAGCACCGAGTAACCTTTGTAAAAGATCCTGAGGATGAAAACAATCAAAAAGACTACAGTGATGAGAAAAGTCAGGATGATGATCCCAATTCCCAGATGGTTTGTTAGCTTGCGTTTACTCATCTCAGCGCCTCTTCAGAAAGACCAGTTCGGTTATCAGATTGGAAAGGAAAGTGATCCCAAACAACACTATGGCAATGGCAAAGAGCGATCTGTAATGCAGATCTCCCACCACAGTTTCCCCCATCTCGGCTGCAATCGTCGAGGTCATCGGACGCACGGATTGAAAGAGTGATTTTGGCATCTGAGCCGAGCCTCCTGCCACCATCAAAACCACCATGGTTTCTCCGATTGCCCTGCCAAAACCCAATAGCACAGATCCGATGATACCGCTTTTGGCAGACGGAACCACCACTTTCGCTATTGTTTCCCATTTCGTTCCTCCCAATGCATAAGATGCTTCCCGCAGGGCTTTGGGAACATTTGAGATCGCATCCTCGCTCATACTGGCGATGATAGGCACGATCATGATCCCCAAGATTATCGAGCTTGTGAAGATATTGAGCCCCGTGTCAAGATTGAACCACTCCCGAATCAGAGGCGCCAGAAACGCCATTCCAAAGAGGCCATATACCACGGATGGTATGCCGGCTAAAAGCTCGATCACGGGCTTGGCAAGCTCCCTGAGGCGGGGACGGGCGATTTCAGAGACGAAAATGGCAGATCCCAAACCCAGCGGAATCGCCACCATCAAAGCCCCCAAAGTTACATATACAGATCCTGCTAGAAGAGTCCTGATCCCAAACTGGGGATTTTCATGGGTAGGATACCAGGCCAGGCCACCCAAAAAGTCTTTGAGGCTCACCACTCTGAATAAGGGAATTCCCTCCCGAAAGATACTCACGATTATACCAAATAACAGCACGATCGTAAACATTGAAGCAGTATAAGTTACCACTTTGAAAAGCTTCTCTTTGTACGAGTTCATCACACTCCTTCCTTACTTGAAAGCGTTAATCACTTCTTAATCTACCCTTAATCAAGCGTTAATAATTAACGCTTGATTAAGGGTAGATTAAGAAGTGATTAACGCTCTCGAAGAGGGAAGGAGTTGGTATCATTCGGTTGAGGGCAGGGATATTTCGCATGTAAGCTGCTGAATCTATGGTGCTGTAGGCAGATCCCGAAGTTTGGGAAGCTGCCGGAACATAGAGCCTCACGGCAGTGGGGTACTGCCGTGAGCTTTTTCTTAGACGTGATTTATGAGGGTTAATCAAGGCTGATGAATCCCTGGCTTTTTACTATTTTCTGGCCATCGGCACCCTGCAGAAAACCGATGAAGCGATAGGAATTGCCTTTCGCAGTGCCATTGGTGTACATATAGAGCTTGCGGGAAAGCTTGTAGGTTCCGGCTTTGACTGTGGCTTCAGAGGGGATGATGTTTTCCACGGGAATGACGTTTATTTCTTTGGTAACATAGCCCAAGCCGACGTATCCAATTGCTCCGGGGGTGGAAGTCACGGTGGTGACGATGGCATTGTTGGAAGCCAGCATCTGGGCAGTACCATCCACTTTGGCACCTTTCAGGGCTTTTTCATTGAAGACTTCGAAGGTACCGGACGCAACATCACGGGAGATAATGACGATGGGAAGATTGGCTCCACCTAATTGATTCCAGTTTTTAATCTTGCCCGTATAGATATCACGGATCTGGTTCACAGTGAGATTGGAGATTGGGTTGTTTTTGTGGACGACGATGGCGATTCCATCATTGGCGACTGCATAGGCAACCGGGTTTATCCCCTTGGATTTGCAGGCACTGATTTCCTTGCTTTTCATGGGACGGGAAGAGAGGGCAATATCCACGGTTCCATTTTGCAGCGCAGCGATTCCCACCCCGCTACCTCCACCCCGGACGGAGATATTGATCCCCGGGTTTTTATCCATAAAAGCTTCAGCCGCAGCTTGGGCAATTGGTAGAACGGTGGTGGAACCGGAAGAGGTGATCTGGCCTCCCTTTTGGGCAAAGGCAGCCAAGCAGACCAGCAGCAGGGTTATGAGGGCAATGTATTTTTTCATGATTCTGTTACTCCTTGTGGTTATTTTATGGTGGAAGAGAAGCGCCATTTGAGTTGCAGCATCAAGGTGGAAGTATCCTTCACACCATCGGCAAAGGAAGCGGCGGATTTCTTTTCATCATATTGTTTGGTAGTGTAGTTGAGCTGGAGTTGCATTTTGGGCACGAAGGATTCGTCATGCAGGAAGTTATAGTTCAAGCCACCAGTGATGGCAGTGAGGTAGTTTTTGTTCGAGGCGTTGTCGGATTCATCCCACTGGTCCAAGCGTCCGATTACCTGGACGTCGTAACCCACATAATCCTTGAGTTTTACGATCGGCATCAGCATGAGTCCAGTGGCGGTGTAATCCTTGGATGTGCTGCTTTCATTGGGGAACGTTACATCCTTGGATAGATATTCCGCCCAGAAATCCACCGGACCATAAGCCAGACGCAGCACTCCTGCCATCAGATTCTGCTCTTCGTATTTTTTATTAATCGTATCCCCGGAAAGAGCTTTTTCGGCCTCGACGGTATTTACCATATAGGATCCGCCCAGTGTCACTCCGGCGATGGGGGTGAACCTGATGTTTCCAAGATAGGCAAATTCTGTGTTTTCTTTCAGGTTTGAGCCGAACTTTTTGTATCCTTCACCATTGTAGATACCCAAGGCATATTCACCATAACCCTGGGGCAGGAAACCGTTGAGGCTCAAGCCATAATCCGCAGAATTGGCAAGCTTGTATTCATCGACGGGGTCTTTTCCTATCAGGGTGTAATCCCAATCGTAAATGGTGCCAAAATACACCTTTTGCAAGCCAGCGGAGAGAGTCATGTCCGGAACTGGGAGCAGATTGGCAAAATCTACGAAGGCATATTTAAGCTTGAGCCCGGCACCATCAACACTGCTTTTTTTGGTACTGGAACTCAGGCTGTCAATCGGCATTGCCTGGTCGGTGCTGGAATATTGCAGATACTCGTAGGTGGCATCGGTGGAAAAAATATCAACCGTGAAGCGTGCGCTTGTGCTTTCGCTGAACTTGGTGCGCAGATCGAGATAACCACGATCCAGGGCAAAATAGTTTTTGGAAGTTTTGTCCACATATTTGCCATTGGCATCTTTGTATTTGGCTGTTTCGTTCGTGAACCTGCCCCAAAATTCACCGCCCAGCTTGGTTTCCTGAGCAAAGATCAGGGTGGGTAGCAGAATCAGAACCGCCATGAGTAAGCCAAGAATAATCCTGGGTTTCATACATTTCTCCTTGAATGTGTTTTTATTTTCACCTGGATTATACTGGAAAAGTGTTAAGATTTAATGTGAGTTGGGTTAAGATGGGTTAACAGGGGGAGACTTATCGGAAAAATTGCTTAATAGATAATCAGTACCTTGTGAAGTTCTCCACTGAACTGCAGACTTTGTTACACTTTCCAAACTTTGTGATTGACAGAATTCAAGTCATCAGATTCTAAAGGTGTGGTCTGTGGATTTGCGAGGAAAAGGAGAAGAATTTGCTTTTTACGAACTTGGAGACTGAAAGATTATTGTTAAAGAATATCTCACTCGATGATGCTGAATTCATGTTTGAGCAGTTCTCAAATGACTTTATCCACAAATATCTATTTGATTATGACCCACTAAGTTCCATAGAAGAAGCCATTGAACTGATTAAGTTTTACACTGCTCCCGAGCCTCGAAATCAGCATCGCTGGATTTTAATCCTGAAAGAGGGAGGCATCAAGATTGGCACC
>JAQUHL010000308.1 GCA_028683635.1 Candidatus Cloacimonadota bacterium | reverse complement strand
CTTTGTTGAAGGCAGTGATGGTGATCGTCCAATCCATAGGTTCCTGGGGAGGATCGTCAAGAGTGATATCCGCAATCCCGGCGCTGTTGGCAATAGCTATGCCTTTTAGCACTCCATCGTGGCTAAGGGCTACTCTTGCTCCGGGAGTGGTGGTAACGGAGAAGTTACTCATGCCCAGGAAGAGGATGGGAGTGTAATCTGCCACCAGGGGTTGTGGATCTTTGGTACGGACTACCAGCGAGGCATCACCAAAGATGTGCCAGGTTTTATACATATTTGCACCATCGGTTCCATATACTTCAATCATTTTGGAAGAACCATTGCAATATAATCCGCCGATGGTTTGTTTGCTTTCTGCAACCAGGAGGTCTGTGATTTCATCCTGAGCCCGCATCGGGGAATTCCAGGATTGGTTGATGGAGGAGGAATAGTTTGCCACTGCACCTGTGGGTTCCCCGGTAGTGTTGTTCGTTGCTCTCAGCCAGGCTTCGGCAAAACAGGTGATGGAGACGAAGTTTCCATTTACACAGGCAACGGACACAATGAAGGGAAGCAGGTTGTCGTTTGTAAGGGCATTGACGTGGTTGTTGCTGTAGCCGGTTGTTACCCAAGTGGTGTTTGAACCATGACCGACATAGTTTATAAATCCCCTGCCCTGATTCAGATTGTTGGTGATCATCGTGGCGTTTCCACCCAGGGCTTGGTATACTTGGTCAACCGTGGTATAGCCATAGTTCAGAAGATCTGTTCTGATTAGATCCATGTGTGTGGAATCAGATTCTCCCATATCTCCCTGGCTGCCGCCACCTTCGTTGGAAGCGACGCCCATGGCTGCTTGTAACCAGGTACTTCCAGCCTGGATGTCTCTTTCATAATAGACGGTTCGCTGAACCTGGGTTTGCATCTGGGCTACGTTTTCAGCGGAGAACCGGCCGACAAACAGATCCGGATAGTTATCTCCGCCTGCAATCAGGGCAAACATCGGATCTGCACCACCACCGCCAGAGCTAAGAGTCGGAACCTGGGGTGCATCTCCCATGATCTGAACAAAAACAAGGTCATTGTTCAAATTGTATTGGCTGGCGATGTAAGACTGGATCTGATTGGCTGAGGGTCCTGCTACCTGGACATCCACAACATCGACGATAAAACCTTTCTGGCGTTTCCACTGAACATAGGGCTGGATGACGTCGTTGAACATCGAATGCGTGATTACCAAGATGCGTCCTTCCTCTTCAAGCACAGGATATTTGCTCTGATTGAAATTCAGGAACATGCCCTGGTAGATACTTTCAAAGTGGGTGTTATGGGAATTTTTGCTTGAAGTCAGGGCATTGGTGAGGTCTGTTCCAGTGTTGTTCAGTGCCACCTTGATCCTGGTATAAATGCGCAGGGTCTGGGTTCTGGGGTAGTAAACAAAGGGTTGGAAACGAACCGTCATTCCCCGGTAATCGCGGATGATGAAGGGCTCAGTTTTCAGGCTGATATCTTTGGGATAGCTTTCGTCGCTATTGTAAAAGCTGGCAAAGCTATAGGGCACATCAGCAGGATTGACATCACGGAAAAGATTTCCCTTGGAAGGGGCGATGGGCATCACAACTTCCACAAAGTCGCTATCCAAAATGCTGAGATCCATTCTTGCCGTTCCCGGGATGATCACACTGCGGGATATGACAGGAACCTGAGGTAATCCTGCCTCAAGGGTCAAGCCTTCCTTCTTGAGGTTTATCAAATAATAGTGTTGTCCATTAATCAGCTCGGGATCCCGGTTGAAATGGCCGAGAGTCATCTCGAGAACAATCTGGTTCTGATCGCTGGTAAGTAAATTTACTTCATTTTGTGAGTTACTTACCGTGTATTGCTCTGCGATCAATGCTGAGAACAGCAAGACCAGGCAGATAGCAAGAGCTATGCGTTTCATTGGTTCCTCCCCACTGGGTAGTATTTATATCATAATTTATTGGGCGGCAGGGGAAAAGCCTGCCGCCATACCTTTTAACTATTTCATTAGCATCATCTTCATGGTTTTGTTGTAAGAAGTGGTTTCCAGTCGATAGAGATATATCCCGCTGCCAACGCTGTTTCCGGAATTATCTCTTCCGTTCCAGATCAATTGGTGGTTACCAGCATTCATGTTTCTATCCGTGAGGGTTTTGATCAGTTGTCCCTTGATGTTGTAAATGTTTACCCGTACCAAACCTGCTTCCTTGAGAGAGAAGCGGATCGCGGTTTCCGGATTGAAGGGATTGGGATAATTACCATGCAGCTTGGTGGCAATGGGGGTCAGGTTGTTATCCTCATTGCTTACGTGAGTACTGAGAATCAGAGTAATCCCATAGGCTGGATTGGCAGGATCATTGGAGGTGATGGTGATCATATCCTCGATGATGACTGGATCTGTTCCGGTGGTATAGCTGATTGTAAAGATAGCTGTTACATTGGCACCGAGATTGTAGTTGTGTGTGCTTGGCAGGGCGGTTCCACCCTGGTTGAGGGAGAATCCTGCAGGGATCGTGATTGCTCCGGTAAGGGGCGTATTACCCAGATTGCGGATGACAAAATCTGCAGAAACGGTGGTTTCATATGGTACATCCAGCATTTCAATGCTCTGGGTGGGTGAAAAGAAGATCGGGATCGAGCTGTTTCCGGAAGCTGGGAAGATGATTTCATCGATCCAAGCGCTATCGCTGCCACTGCTTTGAGAACCGTCTTTCATATAGGTCCATTTGAAGGTGCGGTTTCCGGGTTGAACAGCATAGCTGAATTGAGACCAACTCTGGTTCCCGGACCAGCTTCCCATCTCGGTACCATCGATATAGAACTTC
>JAQUHL010000307.1 GCA_028683635.1 Candidatus Cloacimonadota bacterium | reverse complement strand
GAGTTTGTTTTTTTGCCGTAAGTAGCAACTGAAGGAGTTTGTATGTTACAGAAAGCCTTGTTTCCGGGGCAGTATCTTCAAGGGGCAGGGGCAATCCGAACCTTACCGGAGGTGCTGAGACAATTTGGCACAAAGGCGATGCTTCTTGCTTCCCACACTGTGCTGGAAAATATATTGCCGCGTTGTGCAGCAGATATCGATCCGAATCGAATCTGTCAAGAGCGGTTCCGGGGAGAGTGTTCCCAGGCCGAAATCCAAAGAGTCTTTGAATTGGTTAAGACCCAAGGGATCGATGTAATGATCGGCATGGGTGGTGGAAAAACTATTGATACTGCCAAGATAGTGGCAGATAAGGCCGGAATTCCGGTGATCATAGCTCCCACCATCGCTTCCACAGATGCACCCTGCAGCGGTTGCGCCGTTACTTATAGCCCGGATGGTATCTTTGAATCTGTGCTCTATCAGAAGCGGAATCCGGCTGTGGTTTTGGTGGATCTCTCGATTATTGCCGCTGCCCCTGTTCGCTATCTGGTTTCCGGGATGGGCGATGCCCTGGCCACCTGGTTTGAAGCGCACTCCTGCGAGCAGACAAAATCTTTGAATGAATGTGGCGGGCATATAACCAGAATCGGTCTCGGTATCGCCAGATTGTGCTATGAGACCTTGCTGGAATATGGCGTTCAGGCCAAAATTGCCAATCAGAGAGGTTTGATTACACCTGCCTTAAGCAATGTTACCGAAGCCAATATCTTGCTCAGTGGTATTGGTTTTGAGAGCTGTGGCATCGCTTGCGCCCATGCCGTGCATAATGGTTTAACGATTTTAGAGGAAACTCACGCCTATTTTCATGGAGAGAAAGTGGCCTTTGGTGTGTTGACCGGCCTCCATCTCAATGCAGTTAAAGCAGATGAGATCAACCTTGTGTACGGCTTTTGTGAACAAATCGGCTTACCCACTTGTTTAGCTGATATTGGAGTATCAGCTTCTGACCGGGAGAAACTGATGCAGGTGGCTCTACAGAGTTGTAAGGATGATTCATCAATGCATAAAGAGGCTGGGAACATCACAGCGGAAATGGTGCTTAATGCCATGCTTATGGCCGATGCCTGGGGTGAAGAGCGGAAGAAGAGCCTGAGATCAAATTGATTTTCTCCTTGAAGTATCGCAGGAATTTCTTATGATTCAAGCAGAAAATACATTTTTCTACTTGACAAATCTTCAGTTCGCTTTATCATGTCTACAGCCTACAGACCCTACATAGAATGCCCTCCGATACGTGGGAGCACCGCCCGGTGTCTCCCACGTTTTTTGTATGTTATTCCACTGTCAGATAAAGACCGTTGTACATCCCGATTTATCGAAATACAGACTTCCAACTATGCTGGTTGTGAGGCTTTTCTGGATATCTATTCCCACCCACCACCCTAAAAGGAGTAGGGCTTCGCCCTACAACCCATTGTTCAATGGTCTTTGGCATATCATACTCACTGACAATGCGATAGCAGCACTTGTTCAAGCAATCTCAATTTGAAGTTATCCGTGACGGGTCACAATGCGACTGGTTTTGTTGATGATATTCAACATATCGGGCTATGAGCAGGAAGAATCTCAATATATTAGCTTGACACCAATTATCAATGTTATACCCGGTGGAATGCTAACAAAATCAGAAGCGGGTTCGATGAAATTTGATTTCATCTTTCAAGCGATAAATCTGATTCATAAAGGATAGATATTTGAATAGTTGAAATGCGGTAATCCGTAAAAATTAACGAGATCTTATCTGCACAGGGAGGTAGATAATGAAAGCGATCGTATGTATTTTTATTTTTTTCATGTGTGTATTCGTTATGTTTGCAAGCGAGGTTCGGGAGATTCCGCTGGCTGATGTTCAAGCGATTGCACTCCGTAATGCAACAGAGCAATGGGGAACCATTTTTGCCGATGAGCCCATTCCCATGTATGATGCGCAGGATTGCCTGATTGCCTGGCAATTCAATTTTTCCCTGAATAAGCCTTTTCCAGAGAAGAATGAGTTGCTTCAGCGGATCAAAAAAGAAGGGACATCTCTGTATGACGCTGCCTGGAATGGTGATGAATTTGCCAACATGCTTATTGGGGCACGAACTGACAGACCGGTGATCCTCGGTTTCAGCAGGGGCTTAAGCAAAGAATATGACCTGCACTGGCGTTTGGATAAGCTGGTCAGGGAGCGCTTCAGTTCGGACTACAGGATCGGGAAACACTATTTCATCGATATGGGCTGGCGCTGGACAGAAGTGATCAGTGGTGAGGAAACTCGTTTTATCAAGTCTTTGCCTCCTTATCAAGTGTGCACCCGGCAGGAATTCCAAACGCTTAGCAGCAATGTGGATTATCCTGCGAAGAGCTTTGATTACAGTGCGCAGTGGGATAGTTATTTGGCAGGGACTACTCATGGGAGGGACTTCATCAAGATACCCCGTTTTGAGAATATGCCATACATCCGTTGGTCCTACGGCTGCACACCAACTGCCACATCTACTATCTGTGCTTACCTTGATAACGATTCTCCCAATCGCTCCGGGGATTATTCACGCCTGATTGGCAGTTACTTCCGGCGTTATGATCCAATCTCCGAAGAGACCTGCTATCATGTTCCCAATTCCTTGCCGCACCTCGCAGATGCTATGGATACGGATATTGTGTACTATGGTATGACTTTGCCAACAGACGTAAGCCCTGGAATGGAAAGCTATTGCAATTCCCTTGGGCATGACTATTGGGGAAATTACTACTCGCTGCATTGGGATTATCTGTGGTCTGAAAGTGAGATGTTTGCTGACCTGCGTTAT
>JAQUHL010000306.1 GCA_028683635.1 Candidatus Cloacimonadota bacterium | reverse complement strand
ACAGACTTCCAAATATGCTGGTTGTGAGCCATATTTTTGTAAAGCAGTACGCCCATTAGGGGTGGAGACGTCCTCGTCGGCACTTAGACCATAAGCTTTCCGAACAGGCAGTTCCGTTGCTTCTGTCGACCGGGAGGTCGGCAGCCCAAATAGGGGTGGAGACGTCCTCGTCGCCACAAAGAATATATGCGTTCCGAACAAGCAACTCCGTCACCGCTGTCGACCGGAGCTCGGCAGCCCAAATAGGGGTGGTGACGTCCTCGTTACCACAAAGGGCTAATTCTTTTTTCCTACTTCCGTTTACAGGGGCTCTGGCTTCGCCTCGCACCCTGCCTATGATCTGTAGCCCACTGGGCTTTCCCGTCACTCCTTGCTTGGCAGCGTTAATCACTTCTTAATCTACCCTTAATCAAGCGTTAATAATTAACGCTTGATTAAGGGTAGATTAAGAAGTGATTAACGCCTTGGAAGGGGCACTGACCTGGATTCCCGGTGTCCCGGGAATGACGGAAAGGGCTGAGCTTGGGTGGCACTGATCTGGATTCCCGGTGTCCCGGGAAGGACGAAAAGGTCTGGTGGAGCACTGGATTCCCCTTTTCACGGGAAAGGTGGAAAGAGTGGATTGGGGTGAAGGAAGCCAGATTATCGAAGGGAGGGGATGTGTGGCCTGGATAGGATTTCGTTTGACATAAACAATGCACTTAAAAGCATGGCACAAATGGAAAGATTGTATTTTGACAATAATCTTAGGTTTGGTTTGGGAAAACTACCTGATCAATGGGGCTTTTTTGCCTTTGAGACAGAAGCCGGAGCTTTGGCTTTTTCCTACTGTGGAAATCTGCATCGCCGCCTGGGTGAGCTATATCTTAAGAAGGATGAGGACAGGGCAATAGAAGAGCTTTTCTCAAGAGCAAAATGGATTTCCTACCAGGAGCACAAGGAGCCCATCCAGGCGCTGCTGGACTATAAGATTGCCTTGCAAAGCCCCAATCCGGCTGTGATCCATTCTTTCCAGAACTGGGAGAACTATTGCTATCTGGCTTTGGATGCCACCGGGATGCCATTTATTGCCATCACGGAGCACACAAACGACCAGCGCTTTTATATCGGCCCCTTCAGAAGCAGGTTTTTCCTCTCCGATGTGCTGGATAGCTATTGCCGGATCCTGAAGCTTCCCTATTGTCCGCCGGGAGAACCTCCCTGCGAGAAGCTGGAACAAAAGCTGTGCAAGGGTTATTGCCAGATGCTTTCCGAGAGCGGATTGCCATATAAGGAATTGCATAAGCTTCAAGCGCTGCTGAAAGAAGCCTTTGCCCATCCGGATAACGGAGTATTGGATCTGGTTTCCAAAGAACGCAGCAGATATTTTGACGATCTGGAATTTGACAAAGCAGACTTGTTGGATGATGAAATCCGTCTGCTAAAGAAATACCGTGACTGGCTGAACTTCCTCTATATCTGCAAAGATCTCCAATTCACGATTGAAGGGATCGAGGTGGAGGCAGGCCAGATCAAAAGCGCCAAGTTCGGCAAAGCACTTTACCACTTTCCGGTCGATCACACCGAGTACAGGGAAAATGAGGCCCTGGCCCTGAACAAGAATGTGGTGGACGAATGCCGGATAGTATATGACTTTTATATAAAGAAACACAGAGGTTAGTATGCACGAGATTCTTTCGAAGCTGCCGATAGTTCACTCTGCCAAACAAGGCAAGGTGCGGGATATCTATGATCTGGGAACCGAGCTTTTGATCGTCACCAGCGATCGGATCTCCGCATTTGACGTGGTATTCCCCAATCTGATACCCGACAAAGGGAAGATCCTGAACCAGATCTCGCTATATTTCTTTGAAAATACCCGCCATATCATCCAGAATCATCTGCTCAGCGCTGATGTTTCCGAATATCCCAGGGAACTGAAGCCCTACCGGGAATATCTGGAAGGGCGCAGTATGCTGGTAAAAAAGACCAGAGTAATCCCCTTCGAGTGCATCGTGCGGGGCTATATCAGCGGATCTGCCTGGGCTGAATATAAAAAGACCAATACCGTGGGTGGGATGCTGATGCCCGAAGAGCTTCAGGAAAGCCAGAAATTTCCCAATCCGCTCTTCACTCCCTCCACTAAGGCGGATGATGGTCACGATGAAAACATAAGCTACCGGGAAATGCTGCACCGCATGGATGAAAGACTTGCCGTTCAAATCCGCAATAAATCCATAGAACTCTACAACTATGGTCACGATCTGCTGCTCAAGCATAGTATCGCTCTGGCGGATACCAAATTTGAATTTGGCAGCATCAAAGGCGAGATCTTTCTGATCGATGAAGTGCTGACTCCGGATTCCTCCAGATTTTGGGATGTGGAGAGCTATGAGATCGGAAAAATTCCCTTAAGTTTTGACAAGCAATACATCCGGGACTTCCTCACTCAGCGGGGTTGGGACAGACAGCCCCCGGCTCCCCGGCTGCCCGAGGAAGTGATCCAAAAAACCAGAGACAAATATCTCCAAATCTTTCAAACCATAACCGGTAAGGATAAAGTCTAATGGAAAAAGTCATCATCATTGTGGACGATGAAGAAGAATTCGCTCAAAACTTGACGTTTGAGCTGAAAGACCTCAGACCCCAATGGCTGGTAAAGGCCTATACCTCGGGATTGGATGCCTTGCAGGAAATCCTGCAGGGGGGAGTGGATATCGTCGTCACCGATATTGCCATGCCGGATATGGATGGATATGAGCTCTTTTGGAGGATCAAGGATCATGACAATACCCTTCCTGTGATTATGATGACCGGCTTTGGCTATGATCCGGGGCACGTGCTGGTACGCTCCA
>JAQUHL010000305.1 GCA_028683635.1 Candidatus Cloacimonadota bacterium | reverse complement strand
ACTCTACAAAGACAAGGCCATCGATGCTATCCTGACGCTCAAGCTGGGCCCGGATAGCTTGGGAACGATGATGTATTTTGCTGAACTGCAGTTTGATGGCAGTAGTGAAAAGGGGCGTCTGCTTCGGGATAAGATCCAGGAAAAGATCAAAGCCGGAGAACGAATCCTCCTGGAAAACCGGATCATCAGCCTGGGTGCAGATACATCCCTGCTCAAAGTGCTGGAGCTGAAACCACTGGATACATCAAGCTCAGAGAAAAAACTGGGCTCGATTTTGGGAATGATTTTACCCTATCTGTTGATCATGTTGCTCATCACTGGTGCCGCAGTAGTAGCGTCTGATCTGGTGGCCGGAGAAAAGGAAAGAAAGACCCTGGAGACCCTTTTGGTTTCCTCGGCAGCCAGAAATGAGTTCGTGCTGGGGAAATATCTCACCATTATCACCTTTGCCATGGTTAATGTTTTTATAAACCTCTTCTCGCTCTTTTTCTCGATGCGATATATGATCAGCCAGAGCGGATTGGAATTCAGCGGCCTGGCCATGCCCCTGGAGGGTTTTGGCATCCTGCTTCTGGTCTTTATCCCCCTGGCGACCCTATTTGCGGCAATCCTGCTATCGATCTCCACCTTCTCCAAAAACATGAAGGAATCGCGCTCCTATGAACAGCCCTTGATGCTGATCGCCATGTTTGCTTCCATGATCACCTTCTTCCCGGGGATCGAGATCAGTAACCTCTTTGCCATTATCCCGGTTGTTAACATCGCCCTGCTCTTCAAAGCCGTGATGATCAACGAATATCAGCTCTCGCACCTGCTGCTGACGATCGGATCCACCATTCTTTTGGATGTGATTGCCATCTGGATCACCATCCGGCTCTTCAACACAGAAAAGGTCCTCTTTCGCTCCGACGATGAAGGTAGCCTGAAAAATGTGAAAAAAGAGAAGCGCAACCTCTTCAATCCCTTTTATGGAATGATCTATTTTGTAATTGCCCTGGTTCTGCTATATTACTTAGGTGGCTGGCTGCAGGCCAAAGACCTGGCAAAAGGTTTGATGCAGACGCAGGTCTTTGTCATCGGATTACCAGTCTTTCTCATCATCCGGGTTTTCAAACTCAGGGAAAAAGAAATCCTGAGGACAAAGGCTCCCCGACCTCTGGAAATCTTGCTGGTACCTTTCATATCGGTCTCGGCTGCAGTTTTGGTGGCAAGCCTTTCGCAGCTGATCGATTTTATCTATCCCTTCCCGGATGAGTATCTTAAGATCATGAACAAGCTTTTTCAGATCGAGGGTGGGCTATGGAGAATCCTGCTCATTGTGGCCGTCTTCCCGGGCATTTTTGAAGAAATCATGTTCCGGGGATTCATGATCCGCTTCTTTGAAGGAAACGGCAAAAAGATGGCAGTGATAATCGGCGCTATCCTCTTTGCTGCCTTTCATCTGGATCCTTTCCGCTTTTTCCCGGTGTTTCTATTGGGATTGCTCCTGGGATATCTGACCCTGCGTTCGGGAAGTCTTTATAACAGTATGCTCTGCCACGCAGTTAACAACGGCACAGCCATATTGATCAGCACTTATGCCTCGCTTCCCTGGATGAAACAATACATAATCTCGGGAGAAAGCTTGCAGTGGTGGGTAATTGGTGCAGCCCTTGTGGTTTTTGTAATAACGATTTTTGCCTTCCAGAAAGTAACGGCAAATAAAGAAATGGGAGATATTTAAGATGTGTGGTATCGTTGGGTATATTGGCAAGCGTAATGCCCTGCCCATTGTTATTGAAGCACTGAAAAGGCTTGAATACAGAGGTTATGACAGCAGTGGAACGGCTCTCATCCACAAGGGTGAGCTGGACGTTTACAAAAAACAGGGAAAGATCATCGAACTGGAACGCTCGCTTCCGGAACCAAACAAATGTTCTGGAACCATTGCCATTGCCCACACCCGTTGGGCCACCCATGGCGAACCAAGCGAGATAAATGCTCACCCCCACCTGGATTGCAAGGGCGAAATTGCCATCGTGCACAACGGCATCATTGAAAACCATAAGCTGCTGATGGAAAAGCTGGTAGAACTGGGTCACAAATTTGTGAGCCAGACCGATACAGAAGTGGTGGTGCACCTCATTGAGCAATTTCTCACGACCGAACCCACCTTGGAAGATGCCGTTCGGGAAGCCATGAAACGGGTGGAAGGAACCTATGGCCTCGTAGTGCTATCCAAAAGAGAGCCGGATAAGTTGATTGCCGTGCGCAAGGGCAGCCCGATCATTATCGGGATAGCCGACAACGAGCATTTTGTAGCCTCGGACGTCAGTGCCATTGTGATCCATACCCATCGGGTCATATATCTTCAGGACAATGAATTATGCGTCGTTAGCCAGGATGGGTTCCGGATCACAACTTTGGCCAAAGCATCCGTCAAACCCCAGATTTCGGTGATAGACTGGGATATTTCCGCCATCGAAAAGGGAAATTTCAAACACTTCATGCTCAAAGAAATCTTCGAGCAACCCATCACCATCGAAAATGCCTTCCGCGGAAGGATCAACGATCAAATGGGAACTGCCAGACTGGGTGGATTGAACCTGCCTCCCAAGGAACTGAGAAAAGTAAAGCAGATCCATATCTGTGCCTGTGGAACTTCCTTCCACGCTGCCATGATCGGAAAATACATCATCGAAGAGCTTTCCAGAGTGCCCGTCGTGGTGGAATATGCCTCCGAATACAGATACCGCAACCCCATCATCCCGGACGACACCCTGGTTTTCGTCATCAGCCAGAGCGGAGAAACAGCCGATACCCTGGCCGCCCTCAGGGAAGCAAAAGCCAAAGGAGCCACC
>JAQUHL010000304.1 GCA_028683635.1 Candidatus Cloacimonadota bacterium | reverse complement strand
CCAGCCCTCGCTCTTTGACATGTATTGGATCGGAGATAGCGAAACTTATGGCAATCCGGATCTTAAAAACGAAAGCTCCATCGGCTATAGCATCTATGCCAGTGCCACCTATGCGGGCTACAAACTCCGGGCAGCCTATTATCTGAATAAAGTGGATGAACTTATCCAGTGGCGTCAGTATTACTTAAATGGCGCAAGCTGGAAACCCTTCAATGTGGGACGGGCCGAGATCAGCAACTACGAGCTCGAAAGCCAGCTTGAACTGATCAAATATCTTGCTCTCGGTGCAGCCATAACCTTCACCCGGGCCTGCGACTTTTCCCGCGCCACTGATGGCAGTCCCCTTCCCACCTACAACAAACACCTGGTCTATACCCCCGATCTGAAGGGTATGATCTTTATCTCCCTTGCCGATGAGAGAAGAGGCGTCTCCCTGAGGTATAGCTATACCGGCAAGCAATATAGCACCCCGGACAACCTGATCGATCCCCTGCCCGCCTTTGACAATCTGGATGGAGCTGCCTTCTATAAACTCGCCTTTCCCCACTACGAACTTGCCTGCGATCTCAAGCTCAACAACCTCCTGAACAAACGCTATGACATCTATGCCTATATCCCCCAGCCCGGTTTCAATTGGACTGCCGGACTTTCGGCTTCTGTCCGTTATTGAGAATAAACAGGAAAGACCGTTACACATCCTGATTTATCGAAATACAGATTTCCAAATATGCTGGTTGTGAGGCAAACTTTTGTAAAGCAGTACGCCCCCAATAGGGGTGGGGACGTCCTCGTCGCCACAAAGGATATATGCGTTCCGAACAAGCAACTCCGTTGCCTCTGTCGACCGGAGCTCGACAGCCCAAATTGGGGTGGGGACGTCTCGTCAACACAGAGCCCCTTGCGGGCGCAATATCATAGGCAGGGTGTGCAGCGCAGCGGAACCCCTGTATAACGAACCAAAAACCTCACAGAGAGCCCCGTAGGCGGCGACATAATATTGTGAGACGCTCCATCGAAAGACCGTTGCACATCCCGATTTATTGAAATACGGACTTCCAAATATGCTGGTTGTGAGGCTTGTTTTTGTAAATCTATTCCCGCCCTCTTGAGACGAGGTTGAAAAGGCATTGGGATCCGGACAGGGTGTTTGGCATGCAGCAGGAGTGATGTCGCCCCTGACGGGGCTTGGGTGGTGGTTGTGGGGTTGCGCCTGTACAGGGGTTACGCTTCGCTCCACGCCCTGCCTATGATATGCCGCCCGTTGGGCTTGGGATCCTGCTCCTTCCTTGTTCCAAGGCGTTAATCACTTCTTAATCTACCCTTAATCAAGCGTTAATAATTAACGCTTGATTAAGGGTAGATTAAGAAGTGATTAACGCTGTCAAGTTAGGAACAAGGGGTTGGGGCTGATGTGGATACCATTGGGAAGACCGTTGTACATCCCGATTTATCTAAAAACAGACTTCCAAATATGCTGGTTAAGACCGTTGCACATCCCGATTTATCGAAATACAGACTTCCAAATATGCTGGTTGTGAGGTTTATTTTTGTAAAATCTATACCCGCCCGCCACCCTATAAGGAATAGGGCTCCGCCCTACAACCCATTATTTTATAGTCTTTCCCCTTCCCTTCAGTTAGTTGCAACTTGTTATCAACCAACGAGAATCGATGCAGCAGCAAAAAACCCACTTGACAATCCGCTTGCTCATATAAACGTGTGCGCATATATTATATTATAGGATGTGTACCATGATAGAATGTCTATGCAAGAATATATCAGCAGAGGAATTGGACCTCATCAAAGCTGAACTGCCCGAAGCTAATGAAATCGGCCTGTTGAGCCAATTTTTCAAAGTGTTTGGAGATCCCACCCGGCTCAAGATACTATATTTTCTTTATCGAGCTGAACTATGTGTGGCAGATCTTTCTCGGCTGGCAGAGATGCAACAGCCGGCGGTTTCTCAGCATTTGAAGACTCTCCGCTTATCCCGTCTGGTAAAGTATCGCAAGGAAGGAAAGGTTGTCTATTACAGCCTGGATGATGATCATGTGCAAATGGTCTTCAACCTGGCGCTATCTCACGTGCGGGAGTTGAGAACAAGATGAGTTTTGAAGAATATGAGGTGAGCAATCTCTCCTGCGCTTCCTGCAGTGCCAAAATCGAGGATGAGATCTCGAACATGGAGGAGGTGGATTCCGTTTCGATAAACCTGGTAACCCAAAAGATCCAGATCCGCTACAACAGCGAGCAGAAGAATGCGCTACAGCGCCTTAACCAGATTGCCTCTTCCATAGAGCCTGGAGTAAAGATCACCAAAGCCAGAAGTGCCCCAAACGCTTCTCTGCTAAGCTGGCCGCTGATAGGGCTGGGCATGCTGCTTGCCATCTTTGAGTTGGCGATCGGCTTCCCACAGGCCTTATACCCATATCCAATGCTGCTTTCCTATCTGTTGGTGGGGGGGAAGGTAATCCATAGCGCACTCCGCAAGCTGCTCAAAGCCAGGGTTTTCGACGAGCATTTCCTGATGACGATTGCCACCCTGGGAGCCTTGTATCTGGGAGAATATACCGAAGCGATAGCAGTGATGTTCCTCTATGAGGTAGGCCAGCTACTGGAAGGGCGTTCGGTGGACAAATCACGCCGGGCGATTCAAAATCTGATGGCGCAGAAGCCGGAACTTGCCCACCTCCTGACGGGGAATGAGATTATCGATAAAAAGGTCTCCCAGATCAGGATTGGGGATCTGATCCAGGTGCGTCCCGGAGAAAGGATTCCTTTGGATGGAAGCATCGAACAGGGGAGTTCCGAGCTGGATACTTCATCGCTGACGGGTGAATCT
>JAQUHL010000303.1 GCA_028683635.1 Candidatus Cloacimonadota bacterium | reverse complement strand
CTTTGGGAGGATGAGGAATGGAGGCGGTATAATACCTGCGTGCAAGGCGTTTTTTCTTCAGTTCAAGAAGTCCTGCGGTATTATTGTTGTTTTCGTCAGATGGAATAAACACCTGTCCACCATGACCTTTGAGAGGAATAACCTTCGTATCGCTCAAAGCGTCATATATCTCCACTCTGATATCCGGATGCTTGAACAGACGTGCCTGAACTAGTCTTTCACCGTCATTTGGTCTTTCCGGATCAACTGCCATGGCACTTGCAACTTGATTCAGGGGTATTCCCGAGGCGCTGGGTTGATAGGTAACAGGATCGATCAAAGTATCCCAGTCCATCTGGTGATTATAAATGGGGGTTCCATAGACCTCTTCTCCAATGGCAAATGGCCGAAGAGAATAGTATTCATCCTGTTTATAGTAGTATGTATCATCGGCAGTAGCTGTTCTGGAATTGGGCAAACCTTTATCTTTACCAAGGTCTCCACCGTAGTCCACATATAGGGTGTCCATATCGATGTTCACTTCATAGTCAGCTTTATCCTGCTGGGTTTCGATTTTGTCCCAGCGTTCAACCAGTTCCCAATCTTCTCGTGAACCACTTCCGCTCCTGCCCCAGATACCATAACCCTGAAAGTCATGCCGCAGGCGGTAAGCCGTCCACGGATTTAACCGGGCATTGTAATTATAAGTTTGGGAAGTACCAGGTGCAAACTCTGCAGGGAAGATTGCCGGATAATAGTTTGAAATGTGGCTGTCGAGTCCGGTTACAGTATCTTGCCAGCCGGAAACTGCAGAGGACACAGTTTTCACATCGACGGAGAATTCAGATCTGTTATCCCAATACATATCAATTCTATCACCATCACCGATCAGTTCGGCGAAGAGGCTGGGAATTTCCGGTGGTTCGGGTGGATTGTAGTGAGGGAAAGTATCGGGCAGAATAACTGTGGTAAGGGTTTGAGCCTTGTCATAGATATCTTTTGCCCAACGGGCCTGTCTTTTCAAATCCTCTATATTATCTCCCGGGAAAACCGCTACCACAATCTTCATGGTTCTGCCGGGAGCGAGGTTCCAGGAAGCAGATGTTGGGCTTGTTGCGCCTTGCATATCCCCATAAAAGGAAAACAGGAATCGGGTGTCATTTGCGGAAGGCTGTTCGAAATCGGTAACGTCTTCCTGTTCTGATCTCAAGGGGGCAAATTTGTCTTCATTGGGATTTCTCCCCGTCAGGAGCCAATACTTTTCATTGGCAGTTCTGCGTGGTGAATAATTGAAATTTAAGGGACGGAAGTCGTCTGGACCTTTGCCAACCTCCCAATACCAGCAGTGGAATTGGAGTGAATCGGGATCGGGAGTACATACACGAGCACCCACCAATCCGGTTGTCAATCCACCATCGCCATCATAATCTCTGGTATAAGCAAATTCATAGTTCTGGCCTTTCACATATCCGGAGACGTCATCGGCGGCTTTTTCCGAACCATAGCTTTGGGGTCCGGTATCGCAGTCCATATAGATACCCATGGCGCAGTCAAAGAGAGTATCCTGAGTCGCGATGTTCATATTTGTAATATTGAACTCCACGTAAACAAGGTTTTTGATGTACTCATAGCTCCATTGATAGGACATTTGGCGAATCCGGACATTCAGAGGTACATGAGTGTTTGTACTGCGGCTGCCTCCGTAATCCCTATCTCCAGTTGTTCCAAAGGGACAGTAGTCATAGTAATAACCCACGAAGTCCTGCTCGGATACTGGAGCACCATCTTCATCGATCCGGCCGTCTCCGTCATCATCGTGAGGTTGGGTAAAAGCATATGAAGTATAGGATCTGTCGGATAAATCCATGAAACCCAGTGGGAACCAGATTTCGATGTTGTTACCTTCGTTTATAATGCCGTAGTTATTTGTTTGGTGGATGTGCAAACCCCCAAAGGAAGAAAATACTTCCGGTAACTCCGACGATACCCTCAAGGGGAAGGTATAGCCCACAAAGTCTTCGTCGATGATTCCATCGCCATCATCGTCTTCACCACGTTTTTGAAAACGTGATGAAGTTGTGGCAACTTCATCGTGCACATTGTAGAAATTATACTGGTCCTGCACAGCAGTGTTTCCAGCCACCAGAGGGTTATATGCAGGCAAAAATTCGTAGAGGTCTTTATCTCCATCAAATCCAACGGTAACCAGGGTATCTACAACCAGTTTCTTCCGTGGGTTCCAAAGTGGATTATCCGAAGTGATAACCGCCATGCTATCGGCAGAAGGGTTGTTGGCAAGCCAATACAGCTTTCTGCCCGCTGCATCACGACGAATCTTCTTTGCACCGAACCACAAAGCACCCTGGTATAGATAATCTATACCGGATCCGCCTGGATATTCCAGTGATGGATATTGTGGAACAACATCGTCCCCCGAGCCAAAGAACCCGTAGTTACTGACTCTGAGCCAAATGTTTCCCACATTGTGCCAGTGTTGTAAATCGAGCTTTTTGGTTCCGGATGGTGGTTCTGCCATTCTTGCATAAGCTGCACTGGCAAAAAGCACCATAAACAGCGTTATACATAATGTAATCTTACTAAACTTCATGAAACACTCCAGAATTAGTTTAATCTAAAATCTATCGGTATGTTAACAGTGGTATCGACAGGATTGCCACCGCTCTTTCCGGGTTGAAAGCGAACCTTTTTGATTGCTGCAATGGCAGCATCATTAAGCAAAGGAGAATCTGATTTGAGGATTTTGATATCGCCAACCGAACCATCCCTGTAAACCTGAATTTGGAGGGTAACTCTTCCCTGAATCCTGTTACTTCTGGCAAAGGGAGGATACTCAGGAGTGAGAACTCCCAC
>JAQUHL010000302.1 GCA_028683635.1 Candidatus Cloacimonadota bacterium | reverse complement strand
ATTCAGAGTTCCATGTTTGCGTAAAAGCAGCAGAATCTTCCTGCGGTTCGCATCGGCAATGGCTTTGAAGAAAGTATCAGACATCTCATCTCCCAAGGGTGTTTAACTAATTACCTAAATATCTAAGCATCGGATTTTTGTCAAGGAGATATTCGCCTCTGGCCTTAAGTATGAATATTATCAATATACAAGACCATTGAATAATGGGTTGTAGGGCGAAGCCCTACTCCTTGATAAGCCTCATAACCAGCATATTTGGTAGTCAATATTTCGATAAATCGGGATGTGCAACGGTCTTTAATTGCAGAGCAATAACAAACGGGCTGAAGACCCGTGTTCCAGTGCTTTAGCCTCTCATCTTTGGGGCGAACAAAAAAAGGGTCGGAACGGCGTCCGACCCTCTCGTGAGTAACTATTTAGATTTATTGTGGTTAGTCCTTCATCATAAAGGGATAATCGAAGTTGGTGGCAGGGACGAAGTTTTCCTTGATGGAGCGGGCAGAAATCCAGCGTTGCAAATTCAGGGCAGAGCCTGCCTTGTCGTTTGTACCGGATGATCTTCCCCCACCAAAGGGCTGCTGGCCGACCACTGCACCGGTGGGTTTGTCGTTTATATAGAAGTTTCCTGCACTGTGCCTGAGGACGTTGTAAGCCGTGCAGATGGCGTTTCGATCCTGGGCAAAGATGGACCCGGTGAGGCCATAGGGTGAGGTTTGGTCGCAGAGAGCAAGGGTGGATTCAAAATCGTCATCATTATAGACATAGACGGTGAGCACGGGTCCAAAGATTTCTTCCTGCATAGTGCGGAAAGCCGGATTATCGGTTTTAATAATGGTGGGTTCGATGAAATAACCCCGGGAATCGTCACAATTGCCACCCCGGATGATGGTGGCATCGGGTGCTGCCTTGGCATAGTCGAGGTAGGACTTGATGTTTTCGTAGCTATCTTTGTCGATCACGGCATTGATGAGAGCACCAAAATCCTGCACATCGCCCATTCGGACCTCATCCTGCATTTCGGACATGTGCTTCAGCCATGGCTCATAGATAGATTCGGGGATATAGAGCCGGGAGGCTGCGCTGCATTTTTGTCCCTGATACTCGAAAGCACCCCTGAGGCAGGCAACAGCCAAAGCCCGAATATCTGAAGAGGGGTGGGCAAAGATGAAATCCTTGCCGCCGGTTTCACCGACCAGCCTTGGGTAGGATTTATATTTATGGATGTTTTCCGTAGTCTGTTTCCAGATTTGGTTGAATACACCTGTGGAGCCTGTGAAGTGGATTCCGGCAAGATGAGGTGAATCCATCACGAATTTTCCTATCTGTGCTCCGGAGCCAGGGATGAAATTGATCACGCCGTCAGGGAGCCCGGCTTCCTGGAGTATCTTCATGATAAAGTAGCCGCTATAGACGGCTGTTCCGGCAGGTTTCCAGATCACGGTGTTCCCCATCAAAGCAGGAGCGGTGGGTAGATTTCCGGCAATGGCAGTGAAATTGAAGGGGGTGATGGCAAAGACAAATCCTTCCAAAGCCCGGTATTCCGAGAAGTTCCATTCTCCCTTGGGAGAGATGAGGGGTTGCTGCTCATAGATTTTCTGGGCAAAATAGGCATTGAATCTCCAAAAATCTATCAGTTCACAGGCTGAATCGATTTCTGCCTGGTGGATGTTTTTGCTCTGGCAGAGCATGGTGGCAGCATTGAGAATGTAGCGGTATTTTGTAGATAGCAATTCCGCAGCCTTCAGAAAGATCGCGGAACGGTGGTAGAAAGGCATGTCCTCCCAATCTCTCCTCACCTGGACTGCAGTGTCGATGGCATTGAGGATGTCCTTTTCACTGGCTTTGTGGTAGGTGGCCAGAATATGCTGATGGTCGTGAGGACAGATACATTTCTGAGTGGAACCGCTATAGACGGGCTTTCCCCCGATGATAGCCGGGATTTCAAAGTGTTGGGACGACAGGTCCTTGAGGGATGCCGCCAGTTCCTTCCTCTGCACGGATCCGGGACCATATGTGAACACAGGCTCATTTGTAGGAACCGGTACGCTGAAAAACATGATTTCTCCTATATTATGTATTTCGTGAAAAGGAGATATCAAAAACCCTGGGCACAGTTCTCCTGTGCTCGTTGCATCACCTTTTCACAATGGAAGGCATATCTGTTTCCGGATACACCCTATCGGCTGATACCCATGCCGCAAGATTCGGTTTAGGCGTATCAGCTCGGTAATGAAATCCAAGCCCTCCAAAGGGCTGTTTTTTGTCAAGCCAGGAAACAATGACTAACCTGGGAAAGTAGGGATGAAATCTTTGCTTGACGATTTATCGCTTCCTATTTACTGTAACCATGAGTAGTTGTGAGGTGAGTTGTGTTCATTTCAGGGCTGCCAGGAACAGTTATCCCCCCAAGCCGCGTTTGAGGGAGGATAAGGAAAGCGTCGATAAGGAGTTCCAGTGTGTGGAATCGTAACCGTATATAACAAAGGGACCAACGAAGTCAAAAAAGAAGTTCTTGAAGGGATGACCCAGGTGATCAATCACCGGGGGCCTGATGATACAGGGTATTACTATCACAAAAATGTGGGGATGGGTTTCAAAAGGCTCAGCATCATCGATCTCAGCACCGGAATGCAGCCGATGAGCAATGAGGATGGCAAGCTGTGGCTGGTATTCAATGGAGAGATCTATAACTATCTGGACTTGAGGGAAATCCTGATCGCCAAAGGGCATAAATTTCACACTAATACGGATTGCGAAGTAGTGCTGCACCTCTACGAGGAACATGGGGTGGATTCTGTTACCAGGCTGAGGGGCATGTTTGCCTTTACCACTCATGACCAGGTAAAGAACGAA
>JAQUHL010000301.1 GCA_028683635.1 Candidatus Cloacimonadota bacterium | reverse complement strand
AAACTTCCGTCGCTACCTGATCTATGGTATCTGGTGGATGACAGCCATCGGCATCGGATCTGCTTTTTGGGGACCTTTTATGCTCCAGAAACTGAAGATGAGCCTCTTTGAAATGCAGATTTATGGCTCGATTTCAACCCTTTCAACTCTCTTTGCCTACAATTTCTGGGGACGCTTCATAGACAAAAATGGCAACAAAACAGCTATGAAAATCTGCATATTCCTGGGTGGACTGAACCCCATGTTCTGGCTCTTTATGAGGGCAGGGAACTATAGTATTATCTGGTTTGAAGCTCTGTTGTCTGGCTTTATGTGGTCGGGTGCCGGGATTGTTTCCACAAATTTTGTACTTTCCATTGCCCCCCAAGGCAGAGAACAAGTGTATGCAGGCATCTATGGAGCAATTGGCGGAATTGGTATGATGTCCACCACCCTGCTCTGCGGGATCTTGTATCCGGATTCCATTTTGTTTCACGGGGTCAGGCTCGAACCCGAACAAATCATTTTTGGCATCGGAGGTTTGGCTCGCTGGACAGCCATTATCCCCTTGCTCTTTGTGAAAGAAAGCCGGGCCATACCTTTGAGAAGAATCATCTTCTATTCTTTTTCTTTTATCAAACTCAAGATCTCCCAGCTTAGCAATTGGCTGAACCAGGGACAAAAATAGACTCCCGTCAGCTTTACTGATCCTCTACCATTTTAGCATCGAGCTCTCTTCAATCCTGACCATCTTATCTTTGTGTGAGCCAGTAAGTTTGCTCAGAATAGCGTTACAATCTGGACAGCGCACGGACGATCATGGACAATCATGGACTTGACGAGGACATGTCGTGGACTTAAAATGTCAAAACGTCAATAACCAGATTTTCTTCTCACTCCTTCCCCATTCGAAGGCGTTAATCACTTCTTAATCTACCCTTAATCAAGCGTTAATAATTAACGCTTGATTAAGGGTAGATTAAGAAGTGATTAACGCCTTGGAAGAAGGGTGAATGCAGTGAACCATGCCCAGCTGAGACATAATATGGGACATAATATGGATATAATTATATCCATACCAACGTATTAACGTCAATGATAACGGATGTAAGATAGAGAATGGGTAAGCGGCATGGGTTAACCAGCTGCTAAACCAAGCCCTAAAACAAAAAAAACATGATATGTAATTTGTTGCTAAGGAATGATATACGGGCCTCCATATAAACGCCCACTAAAATAGTTCTTGCCAAAAATCCGGCCTACATTAGATTTGTTAGTGAATACTTACTAACCACAAGGATGAATGATGGAACTTACAAAGAGACAGATGGATATCGTCAATGCAGCGATCCGCATCATAGCCCGAAAGGGTTATAGGGAGCTTACCATCAAGAACCTGGCAAAGAGCCTGGCGCTTACGGAGGCTGCCCTATATAGACATTTCGAAAGCAAGCATGAACTGATCCGGGGCATTCTGGCCTATTTTGAAACGCTTTCCTGCAGAGTTCTTCAGGATTTGAGAGACGAGGATGTTTCACCCTTGGAGAAGATCAAATCTTTCGTATTGGACCGCTATCGCCTCTTTGTACAAAATCCGGATCTGGGCAAGGTGATGTTTTCTGAGGAACTATTCAAAAACGATCCCATCTTTTCCTCCGATATGCTCTCCATCATGCATATCCACCGGGACGAAATCATCCGTTATCTGAAGGAGGGACAGGTGTTGGGCATCCTCCGCAAGGACATCCGGAACATTGATATTTTCCGGATAGTGGTGGGATCCATGCGCTTGACTATTACCCAATGGAACCTCACCAATTATGGATTCGATTTGATTGAGGAAGGCACAAAACTTTGGAATACAATAGAAAACATGATAAAGGAGCCAATATGAAAAGGCAGATCATCAAGATTGACGAAGACATGTGCAATGGCTGCGGCAATTGCATCACTGGCTGTCATGAAGGAGCACTGCAACTTATTGATGGCAAGGCAAGATTGATAAGTGATCTTTTTTGTGATGGACTGGGAGCTTGCATTGGAAGCTGCCCCCAGGGAGCCATTGTAATTGAAGAGCGTGAAGCCGAGCCTTATGATGAGATCAGGGTGATGCAGCAAATGATCCATCAGGGTGCAAATACCATCAAAGCTCATCTCAAACACATGAAAGACCACGGAGAAATGGGATTTTACAACCAGGCCTTAAACTATTTGAAGGAACAGGGATACGACCTGGAACTTCTCAAAGAAAACGAAGCCGATGCTTGCGGTTGCGCAGGTGGAAACCCCAGACATATAACTCCCAAAGCCCCATCCAGCCAGGAAGCGGGGCACCTTGAAACCGAGCTCAGACAGTGGCCTGTTCAGCTTCATCTGATCAATCCCTCAGCGGGATATTTCGATGATGCCGAGCTTCTGATTTCTGCAGACTGCGTTCCTTATGCCTATGCAGACTATCACAGACGCTTTCTGAAGGGCAAGGTGGTTATTACCTTCTGCCCCAAGCTTGATAAGGACATCGACCGCTATATAGACAAGCTGGCAGAAATATTCAAACTTCACAAGATAAAATCCTTGAACATTGTCCGCATGGAAGTCCCCTGTTGCGGGGGAACAGAACTCATTGTGCAAAAAGCCCTTGAGAAAGCGGGCAAGATGCATTTTGTAAAAATTAACATCATATCAATCGATGGAAACATCATTTAGGAGTAACAATGATCTCTCGAAACTGGACAAAGCTCGATGCAGTGGTGGATAAAGATGGCATTCATGCCACCAGGATCTATGACCTTCCTGAGGGGCAGATTATGCACCTCAAGCTCAGTGCCGGAGCAGGGTTGAAACCCCATAAGACTCCTATGAACGTTGCCTTCTAT
>JAQUHL010000300.1 GCA_028683635.1 Candidatus Cloacimonadota bacterium | reverse complement strand
GTTCCGGTATTTCTAGATTTTGGTGCCACCTGGTGCAAGAATTGTACCTACAACAAAAAACGAGTTCTGCATACGGAAAAAATCATGCAGGCTTTTGCGGAGAAGGGAGTTACATTGGTATATGGGGATTTTACCAAACAGGATCCCGAGATCCTGGCCTGGATCCAAAAATATGGGGGAGCCGGAGTGCCATTTGACCGGCTCTATTTGAAGGATCAAGACCCCGTTCGCTTCAACGAAATTATCTCCGATAAGGATATCTACGAAGCCCTTGAGCTGATTAAATAGGGAAGGATCACTATGAAATATGTCTTATATGCGCTGCTTATCTCTTGCCTGGCTGTGTCTTGCACTCGCTTTGACAGCGAGTTTGAACTGGTCGATCCCCAGCAGGATTTTGTCGAGCCTTTTACGCTCGCCTTAGGCGAAATCAGCACGGGAGGTGTGGAAGCAGTTATGAGCTTCTATGCCGGGGACTACCTCTATGATGGAGCTTCCAAGGGTGACCGCCGGGCTTATTTCGAGGCTCTGCAAAATTCCGGTATCGATTATCAGTATGAGGTTTCGCTCCAGAGTTTCAGCCAAATCCAGGCTCATGAGGCAGTGGCCGATTGGATACTGAAGATCTCGGTTCCTGACACCAGGGAAACGATCCTGGACAGCACCTATACTCAGGATAAGCTGGTGAAAAGAAACGGAAAATGGCTGCTCTATGGAAACCAGAAAAGCCCGGCCGGTGTGACGGATAAGCAGATGGTGCTGATCGAATCCTTCACCGCCACCTGGTGTTCAGGCTGCCCGGAAGTGGCCGACAAACTGGAGAATCTCTCCAACACCTATCCAAACCGGATCATCTATCTGAAATATCATTTTCAGGATGCCCTGGACAGTGGCAATTCGGAGCTTTATGCCTATTATGGTCAATCCACTCTGCCTTATAGTGTCTTCCAGGGGGAGACCAAAGTTTCGGGCAGCAATGCCAATGCCCTGGCCCAGTATGACCTGAACAGCTATCACTATATGAACCAACCTGCCAGACTGAAGCTGGAAAACATAAACTATAGCATCAGTGGCGATAACCTGGCGGCAAACCTGAAGATCAATACCCTGGGAACTCCTCTGATGCAGGAAAATCTGAGATTGCGTTATGCAATCATCGGATCCCGGACCGTCACTGTTGCCGGAACCCCCAAAACCTATCATCATGTGGTGCTTTCCAAGGCTTATACAGATCTCGCTCTTGCTAACCTCGATGAAGTTCAGAACTTTAATCTTGATGTTCCGGACGATTTGCCGGAGGATGCCTCCCTGGTGGTATTTGTGCAAACTTTTATGCCGGAATTTACAAACCAGGTAGCTATTTATAATGCACTTCAAATCCCGATTTCCAACGGGAACTAAGGAGAACGCAATGAAAAAATACTTGATTCTTATCCTGTTGCTGGTGGCGATCTCTGCCATCTTTGCAGAAGCCTTTCCCGAGTTTAAACTGCCCGATATGAATAACCGCCAGGTAAGCAAGGCCGATCTGGTGGGCAAGGGAATCGTCCTGATCGATTTCTGGGCCACCTGGTGCCAGCCCTGCAAGATTTCGATGCCATATTTGCACAGCCTTGCGGAAAAGTATGATTCACTCACCGTGGTAATGGTCTCCATCGATGCTGCCAAAGACATCAGTAAGGCCAGAAACTATATCAAGAGCAAAAACTTCAAATTTACAGGACTCTTCGATTCCGAGAAGAGCCTTGCCAAACGCCTGAACGTGAGCAATCCGCCCCACACCTTCATCCTGGATAGGGAAGGCAATGTCATCTATTCCCACGTGGGCTTCAGCGCCGGGCAAGAGAAAGAATATGAGGGAGTCATCCGCAAAGCCCTGGGGCTGGATCAGATCGATACCGGTGAGGTTTCGGATTGTGAATAAAAGCTGTTTGATACTGCTCATCATGTGCATGGGGATTCTGGGATTATGGGCCCAGGAAAACCTGCAAATCAATGGTTTGAACGAAGCTCAATATATCCACCGTACCGCTTCGGATTCGCTCAATTCCTATTTCCGGGATTCATTTTCCTTCAATCTTGCCCTAAGGAACTTCCGCTTTGGGATGAAGTTCATAGCCGAATTGCCCAAGTATTCAAACAATCAGGATGAAGTCCTCGATGAGCTCGATTCCTCTCGTCTGGCCTATGCTTGGAAAGAGCTATATGCAGCTTATGAGAAGGAGGATTTTCTCATCCAGGCCGGAACGATATCCGAAACCTTTGGTAATGGCATCGTCTTCAGAGCTTGGGAAGATCTGGAGTTTGACGAGGATAACCGTATTCAGGGTTTTCTAGCCAAGGTTGCCGGCGAAAAGGGAACTATCAAAGCGCTCTATGGAGCCTATGACAGCGAAGGCGATCCGGACAAGAGCGATCTCAGCTATGGAGTGGATGTTCAATCCACGAGCTGGAAGGGAATCAGCCTGGGAGCCACAGCTCTCAGCAATCGTTCCTATTATAGCCCTTATTATGACTACAACCAAAGGGATGCCTTCGGAGCGAGGATGAACCTGATCCTGGGAGGGCTGGACGCAAACCTGGAATATGCCATTTCCAAGCTCTATAAATTCGGTGCTTTCGGCAGGGACGGAGAAGCCCGTTATGCCCAGGCAAGCTACAATTTCAGCACCATCCAGATAGGTTCTGCATATAAATATTACCGTGATTTCGATACCCGCCTGCAGGATTTGCCCATGGCCAACTACCACAACGAACCGCTATCGGATTTCCAGAGCGGTGAGGATGAAGAAGGGCTGCAGGGCTGGATCAATTGGCAACCCAGCGATCAGTTCAACCTGATCCTTGATTATGCCGA
>JAQUHL010000299.1 GCA_028683635.1 Candidatus Cloacimonadota bacterium | reverse complement strand
ATCGGCAGCGGAAAGCTCCAGGATCTTTTTGATGGTGGGGTTTTCCTGGTTGATCATCAGGGTGTGAAACTTGAGCATGTCGCCGGAATCACGCTTGGTCATCATGTCCATATCGTGCCAGCGGCGCATGTATTCACTGAAGACGATCATGGATGGAATCTCCGTGGATTTGAGGCTCTTAACTTCCACCTTCAGATCCGTATAGACGTGCTCAAAGAGATCCTGCATCGCCTCTGCCCCGAGCTCTTCCCGGACGTTCATGGGGATGTCGTAGGGCTTGACGATTGATTGCTCGTCCTTCTGGATCACGTAGGGAGCGAGGATGGTTGCCGCGTTGGGGTGCTTTTTGATATAGTCGCCATAGCTTTCCTTGGAGAAGGAGGCTTCCACCTTCTGGTCGAGCGCCCAATAGAAAATTTCCTTCAGTTTGTCGGAATCGGTGCGGGCGTTGAGATCGACGACTTCGGTCTTGTCCTTGTTGAGCAATAGATCATTGAGCTCGGAATCTATGCGGATGAATTCGATGTTTTCCAGCTTGGCTTCCAGGCGCTGGTAGAGGTGGGTATCGAGGGGTGAATTTTGGAATACGACTTCGATGCCCTGGTCCTTCATCAGGTTCAGATAGCTTACCTGGGTGTCCTCACTGGCGGCGTACCAGATCTTGGTTTTCTTGTCCCCGGATTGGTTGCGGGATTTGTATTCTTCCACGGTTACATAGTCCCCGGAAGCGGATTTGAAGATCACCTGGTCTTTCATGGCATCGAAGAATTCATCATCTTTCAACAAACCAAACTTGATGAAGGTATTGATGTCTTCCCAGTATTCCTCATATTTCTTGCGGTCTTCTTTGAAGGTTTCGAGGAAGTGGTCAGCGACCTTTTTCACGATGTATTTGGTGATTTTCTGCACCTGTTTGTCGTTCTGGAGGAAGCTCCTGGAGACGTTCAGGGGGATATCGGGAATGTCTATTCCGCCCTTGAGCAGCAGCAGGAACTCGGGAACCAGATCTTCGAGGTTATCGGCAACAAAGACGTTGTTGCAATAGAGCTTAACCTCTCCTTTGAAGAAATCGGGCTCGTTGCGCAGCTTGGGGAAATAGAGGATGCCCCTGAGGTTGAAGGGGAAATCCACATTCAGATGGATCCAGAACACGGGCTCCATCCAGTCGTGAAAAGCCTTCTTGTAAAACTCAATGTATTCTTCCCGGGTGACGTCCTTGGGCTTGCGGTTCCAGAGGGCTTCCTTCTGGTTTACCACCTTGCCGTCAAACTCAATATCGATGGGCATGAACTGGCAATAACGCTCCAGAATGCCCAGAATCTTGCTGTCCTCGGCATAATCGGCGGATTCTTCATTGAGGTGGATGGTGATCGTGGTTCCCACCTCTTTGCGCTTGCCGGCGCTCATCGAATATTCAGTGGAGCCATCGCATTCCCAGAAGGCTGGCTTGGCAGCTTCGGCATAGGACAGGGAATCGATGGTGACCTTTTCCGCCACCATAAAAGAGGAATAAAAGCCCAGTCCGAAGTGACCGATGATGTTGGTCTGCACGTCCTTGAACTTGTTGATGAATTCCTCGGCACTGGAAAAGGCGATCTGGTTGATGTATTTCTGGATCTCCCCGGCGCTCATGCCGATTCCGGGATCGATCACCTGCAGGGTCTTTTTCTTCTTGTCCAGCTTCACTTCAATTTTGGCTTCATCACTCTTGAAGCTTTCGTCTGCATACTTGCGCTTATTGATAGCATCCACAGCGTTGGAAATCAGTTCCCTCAAAAAGATATCGTGCTGCGAATAGAGCCATTTCTTGATGATGGGGAAGATATTCTCGGTGTGGATGGAGAGGCTTCCTTTTTCTACCTTCTTGTCTGCCATCGGTATTCTCCTTTTGTCTTTATAAATCGGTGTAAGTTATCAGCTTAGTCACAAAGACAAAGATAATCGGAGCAGGTGATTTTGTCAAGGACAATTTAGCAGTCGGGGCTGGGGAGTGCTAAAAAGGGATGAAGAGAGAGTGGAATCTGATGATGGCGAGTACATGCATGTTTGGTTGGAGGTGTTTCTGGATTCTTGGGTCAGGGCCGGGAATGATGGTTGGTGGGCTGGATGTCGCCCGCAGGGGGCTTGGGAGGATGTGTTGGGTTGTGCGATACAGGGATTCCGCTTCGCTGCATACCCTGCTTATGTTATGCCGCCCAGGGGGCTATAATGTCAAGATTATCATAAGATTACAAGCATAATGCACACAAACCCATCCTACATCAATTCTCAATTCTCAATTCTCTTCAAAAACTCCTTGACCATTTTGCACCCTCATTCAACAATGCCACAAGCATATTTTTCCTCTTGGAGGATAGATGAAAAAGTATCTATTTCTGCTTATTGTTTCAGTCTTGGCTGTCTCGCTAGCGGCAGAACGCAAGGCGCTCATCATCGGCAACTCTGCCTACACGGACAGCCCCCTCAAAAACACTCTGAACGACGTTCGCGCTGTGGACAGGACTCTGCGTAACCTGGGTTTCAGTACCGTCCTCAAGACCGATCTGAATCTGCGTGCCTTTGATTCTGCAATCAATGCCTTTGTAACATCCCTCAAGCCAATCGACGAAGTGGTTTTCTATTACAGTGGCCACGGAGCCCAGATCGAGGGAGAGAACTTTCTCATTCCCGTCGGCAAGGTCTTTGAGGGAGAAGAGGACGTTCGGTACGATGCAGTCAGTGCCAACAAGACTACCGAGAAACTTGGCAAAGCCGCCCTTTCCATCGTGGTGCTGGATGCTTGCCGGGACAATCCTTACAAAGCCTCCAAAAGCGGAAACAAGGGCCTGGTTCCCATGACTGTGAAGTCCTCCGGACAATATGTGATCTATGCCACTGCC
>JAQUHL010000298.1 GCA_028683635.1 Candidatus Cloacimonadota bacterium | reverse complement strand
GGAGCAAGATCGCACCCGGAGAGCGCTGGGGCAAGGCTTGGGGAAGTGCCTGGTTCAAGGTAAGGGGCAAGCTTCCTGAGGGCTACTCAAAATGCAATATCGGCTTGTGGTTTGATTGCGATGGAGAGGCCTGCGTCTTCAAAAACGGAAGCCCCTGGCAGGGGCTCACTCCCAAGGTGGATTGGTATCATAATGCTGCCAAACATTATGTACCCCTGGCATCCTTCCTCGATAAGCAGGGAAGCTTTGAACTGCTCATTGAAGCGGCTGCCAACGACCTCTTTGGCAGTGGCAAGGATGATTATTATCTTATGGAATGCTGCCTGACCAGGCTCAATGAGGAAATCTTCCAGGTCTATCTCGATCTGGAAGTGCTTTTTGATCTTGCCCAGGCGCTACCCACAGGCGAGGTGCGGAGAGCGAAGCTGATCTATGGTTTGAACCAGTGCTGCAACCTCTATCAGGATGGCAAGGGACTCAAAGAAATCCGCAAAGTAACTCGCAAACTGCTTTCCTGCCGGGCCAATGCCAGTGCCCTTACTGCTTTCAGTATCGGTCATGCTCATCTCGATCTTGCCTGGCTGTGGCCGATCCGGGAAAGTAAACGCAAGGGAGGCAGAACCTTTGCCAATGCTTTGCGACTGCTTGAGATCTATCCCCAATACCGGTTTGGAGCATCTCAGGCCCAGCTTTACCAATGGATCTCAGAACAATATCCCCAGCTCTACCGGGAGGTGAAAAGCGCTGTTAAAGAAGGCAGATGGGAAGTGCAGGGTGCTTCCTGGGTGGAGTTTGACACAAACCTGATCTCCGGAGAATCCATTATCCGGCAGTTCCTCTATGGAAGAAGATTCTTTGCCCGTGAGTTCGGGATCGAGCCCGCCTGCCTCTGGCTTCCGGATTGCTTCGGCTTCTCCGCCAATCTCCCCCAGTTTATGAAGGGTTGCAATGTGGAGCACTTCATCACTCAGAAGCTATCCTGGAACGAAAGCAACACCTTTCCACAGCATCTGTTTATCTGGCAGGGAGTTGATGGCAGCGAGGTAAAAGCGCAGCAGCTTCCTACCAACGACTATAATTTCTCAAACAACCCCTCTGCCTTCAAACAGACTGAGGCCCGGTTTGCCCAGGCAGAGCTCTCCGGGGGCTTCCTGAACCTTTATGGCATCGGCGATGGCGGCGGTGGCCCCACCCGCAATCACATCGAATATGGCCTGCGACAGCAGGATCTGGAGGGAGTATGCAAATTCCGCTTTGCCAAAGCTCAGGAGTTTTTGGATTATTATGAAACCATCAAGCCCGAATTGCTGCCCAAGTGCTATAACGAGCTGTATCTGGAGTTTCACCGGGGGACCTATACCACCCAGGCAAAGATGAAGAAGCACAACGTCATCAGCGAAAGATTGCTCCAGAGTGCAGAATTTCTCTTTGCCCTCGGTTCGGAAGGATACCCCAGAGAGCTTGGCAAAATATGGGAAACCGTTTTGCTGCATCAATTCCACGATATCCTGCCCGGTTCCTCGATCACCAAAGTCTATGAGGACAGCGCTCAGGCCTGCCTTAAGCTGCACCGGGAGTTGGGCACACTGATAGACACAGAAGCAGAGCGCATTATTGGCAACAAATCGCCTGAAAGTGATTTCGATGAGATCTGTTTGATCAATCCCTGCGGGGCGGAAAAGGGAGAGTGGATACACCTGCAGAATGTAGGGGAAAGCAAGGTCCCCTTGTTCAATGGACAAAGCCCAACAGCTTCTTACAGGGATTCCGGGGGCTTGAACATGTATGTCGAAGCCAGCCCCTGGTCGATCTCCCGGCTCAGCTTTACCAGCGGGAAAAACGACAGTACACCAGCGCTTCCAGCAACATACAGTGGATCAGACCCCTATCTTATGGAAAATAGCGAACTGAAGGTCTGCGTCCTGGCCAATGGCTCACTTTCTTCCATCCTGGACAAGGCGAGCGGAAAGGAACTGCTGCAGGGGGAATCCAATCAATTTCTGCTCTGGGAAGATGAGCCCAACAACTGGGGAGCCTGGGATATCAACCACTTCTACCGGGAAACCAAAGCCCAGGCAGCAAGGCATCTGCGGCTGAACGAATACCTTTGCCATCCCTGCGGATACTGCCGGCTCTCGCTGGCCTTGAAGATTGGCAATTCGCTGCTGGAGCTGAAGATTGAGCTCGATCCCGGCAAACGCTATCTGCGCTTCAGCCTAGAGATTGATTGGCAGGAAAGACACAAGATGCTCAGGGTGGGCTTCGTTCCGGATGTTCACAGCAGCCAGGTGAACTGCGGAATCCAGATGGCAAACCTTGTGCGCAGCAACCGCCCGCAAAACCAATGGGAAGCAGCCAGGTTTGAGTTCCCCGCCCAGGGCTATATCGATCTCTCCGATTCAACCCGGGGGTTTTCCCTGATCTGTGGCGAAAAGTTTGGTTATTCCGCCCTGGAAAACAGGATGGAAATGGCGATTTTGAGGTCTCCGGCAGATGTGGATCCCAAGGCTGATTTGGGATCTCATACTCTTAGTTATGCCTTCTATTGCCACAATTCAGCCTTCGAAAGCAGCCGGGTCGCTCAACTCAGTGAAGCGCTGGCCACTGGTCTTTTGCAATACAAACCTCACGGAGCCACGTTTAGCTGGCCGGAGGGACGAAGCCTCTTTGGCCTCAGGGAAGGCAAGCTGATGATCAAGACAATCAAGCCCTCAGAAAGCGGCAGGGGGATAGTCCTGAGGCTGTTTGAGCCCCTGGGCTGCAGTGTGCAGGATACTCTGCAGATCGCACTTCCTTACTCAAAAATCCATAAATGCAATATGCTGGAAGAAGTGCTTGAGGAACTGGATCCTTCGCTTCCACTTTGCGCCAGAGCCTTTGAG
>JAQUHL010000297.1 GCA_028683635.1 Candidatus Cloacimonadota bacterium | reverse complement strand
TGATCTCCTTGTATGGAGAGGGTCAGGTTTTGGGGTGCCAGAGGTTCATCTATGGCCGAAGTCATCGCTGTGATCTCCTCTGGGTAGGCAGTTATCCAGCCAGCTTCATCGGTGGCAATAAGCCTGAAGTAATAACGGGTGGATGGAATCAAGCCGGTAATGGTGGTGGAGACAAGCCCTGAACCAGGAAGCAGCATCACTGGATCATCGTTGAAGTCCCAGAGAGCGTCCTCCATTGTGATTCCGGGATCATCCCCGTAGTAGATGCGATAGCCGCTGAAATTAAGATCGGAAGAAGCTGTCCAGGTGAGTTGCACGCTGTTGTCTCCAATGCTGTCCACAAAGAAGACGTTCATTTCCCCCGGTGGGGTGGTATCAACCCTGACCACCCAGTCATCGGTGATGCCCTGGATGCCTTGGAAACCGCTGTAAGCTGTGTTGCCAAGTGTATCCGCAACGCGTAGCTCCCATGAGAATACACCGTTATCCGGAAGCTCTATCTCAAAAGCAATATGATCAGGGTTTCTGTTTCCCGGGGCCGTTGATCCCAAGGAGACATCGGTCCACACTTCTTCGTAATCATACATTCCATTGCCGTTCGCATCCAACCTATACTGCAATGACGTCATGTTGACGGCAGAATGTTCGTCCTCAATGGAGCAACCAATGGTCGCTGATGTCGTTGTGCACCAATTAGGCAGAGGTTGATTTCCGGGTATCGGAGCACTCAGCATGGGGGGATTGGCATCTATGAAGATGCCAACTGCCTCGGACAAGCTGGAATAGTTGTTGCTTTGGTCCACAGCCCGGATCGCCGCCCAATATTGACCGGTAGTCAACCCCATCAGCGTGGTGCTGATTGTTTGAACGTTAGCGAGTAGGGGATCGTTGTCTACTGACCAAAGCTGATCAGTTGTCGTAACCTGATCATCGGCGGAGATGAAGATCTGATATCGGCAAAAATATTGGTCAGAGCTTGCAAACCATTGCATCGTTGCAGATCCCGGCCCCAAAGACTGCACTGAAAATCCCAGTACAGGATCTGGGGGGAATATGTCCCTCACTGTTGCGAAGATGCTGAAGTTGTCAACAACCCAGTGATTGTCCAGGCCAGGGTTTTGAGTATCGTTGAAATAGGTCCAGCGGAACCGTACGGATGACTTTCCTGTAAGCGCCGGCAGATCGTATGTTTTTATCCCATCGAATGTAGCATCTATGGTTTCGATGGTTACGTAGGTAAGATTGTTGAGTGTATAGGCAAATGTGCCTGTCGCCCCGGCATAGGGCAGAAAATCAGTAGTAAAGGATACTTGGATGTCCTGATACATACTCAAGTCAAACATAGGGGAAACCAAACGCTCGTTGGTGGTACCGCCCAAGGATGCCATGGTCATTAATCCAAAATCAACCCCATCGACCAGATAAGGCTGCCAGGGATATGTTGTTGTCCCGGAATGAGTTGTTGTCCAGCCTGGGGCCACGGATCCACTATGATCAAAATTCTCAGAGATGGAGTCAGTTTCCCACACTGTGACTTTCACTGTTTGTTCAACAAAATGACCTTGGACATTGGTGGCTCTGATCTTGATATACTCAACCCCATGCCAGTTATGATCAGGAATTAACGTAATGTCACCACTATCCATGGCCCAACCAATATATTGATTATCATGTATTGAATAATTAACTAAATCCCCGTAAAAGTAATAGTCAAGGGTTTCCAACACATAGTCAGTATTCATCAGCGTAGTTATTGGCTCTATTTGATGCATTATTATTGGATCAGAGAGGGCTTCCATGTTGAACCGGATGTTGGCACGGTTCACGCTGACGGTGCCGGTGGTACCGATGTCCGCTTCCACCGTGTTGCTCTGGTAGCGCAGACAGGTGTAGTTGCCGGTGGTCGGGGTGTAGTAAACCGAGGAGTTCTGGGTGTTGGTGCCGGGGATCAGGTTGGTTACGATGTCCACCAGCAGGTTGGACACGCCATCCCAGTAGAAGGGGGTGGTGAGGGTGTGCGTGTTCCAGCCCACGACCGGCAGGAAATCGTTCTGAAGCCAGACCTGGGTGTAATCACCCGTCCCAAAGGTGGTGGTGAGAGCGGTTTGCTGAGTGGTTTTCATCCGGATCCGGAAATTCGGCATCGGCGAACAGGTATTCAGGGCTTGAACGTCGAATCCGATCGCGGTGAACAGACCAGGAGCGCCACCGTTGGCCATGATATCAGCCGCGGTGTAGAGATACTGCTGGTGGAAGTTTTTGTAATAGGTCCCATAGGGCGTGGGGTAGCCGGTGATGGTGTTTACCGATGTCCCATCCCCAATTGATACCACCAGAGCTCCAGCCCCCATAACGAGGACATTCAGGCTGGGAGATTGATCATTCGTGGTATTCTGATCTCCTGGCAGGATAACTTTGGCATATATGCTTACCGGGCCTTCTACTGTGGGAGTCCAGGTGATAGGGACCTGTACAGTGGCTCCCGGAGCGCAGGTTATTCCCGCAGCGGTGGCAAGTTCCACATCGTCGGCATTATAAAGCTTCACAGTGTAAGTAGATTGGGACACAAAACCCCAATTGAAGATGTTTGCCTGATAAGTAACAGGAAAATCCACCGATGGAGTCGTATTTCCGGTAATGCTTGTGCAGGCAAGGTCATTTTCGGCTATGAGTTCAAGAGAGACGTCATCGACATAAATAGCCTGGCTGGTGCTGCCAAAACCATGTCTGAAGGCAATGGTTTGCCCTGCCCCGGTGTAGCTGTTTAGAGGCACGATGTACTCTGTCCAGGTAGTGGGAGTGGTAATTGTCTCGATTGGTGTGAAAGTGAGGGGATCCTGGGGATTGGCAATCACACCCACCTGGAGCGTATACGTAGAACTGCC
>JAQUHL010000020.1 GCA_028683635.1 Candidatus Cloacimonadota bacterium | reverse complement strand
CAACAGCTGCGGGAGTAGGCATGATTGGCACACTTTCGTGGTCGGGACCCTGAGTCCATTCCATCAGTTTATTATAGCCGGGTGCCTGTTTCATTACGTGTTCCATGAACAAATCGTGAATTTTATCCCGGGCAGGCCCCAGGTTCTCTGTTTCCAGCTTTGGCCGGATATTATCTGTGACGATCAGATCAACTTTATCTTTGAGGGTTTCTTCGACATTCTTCCTGGCTTCTTTGTTTCCAGCATAGATCACAGGAAGCTTGTACCCAGAACCTAAACGGGGTTTAGTATCCGCCCCGGCAACGAGCTCGGCCATTTCGACAACGTGTTTGACGGTACCACCATCCTCTCCACCTGCCATCAGAATCATATCTGGTCTGAGCTGGCGAATCCGCTCGATCTTTTCGTGGTTCATTCTTTTGTCGTTGCTGGCGATCAAATCCATTACGATAGCTCCAGCTCCGAGGTCTGCACGTTCAGCACTTTCACCAGTCATGGCAGCAACTACACCTGTAACCATCATCTGCAATCCACCTCCTGCGGAGGAGGTCGAAACATAAGCATCAACTCCGACATCACCCTTTCTGGGGATGATAAACTCACCGTTTTCCATGAATTTGATATTGGGATTTTTGTATTTGAGCCTGGCAAGTTCCTCAAGTTCCTGGGTGGAATTGATCACACCTTTGGTAACATCGTTCAGGGGAGCTTCCACCGTCGTGGGAGCTTCACCCCGGATGGTCTGGCGGTATTCGCCATCCACCCATTCGATTAAAATTGCCTTGGTGGTCGTGCTGCCGCAATCTGTAGCAACAATACGCGTCAGGCGTTTCTCATCATATTGCATTTAAACCTCCGCTTATTCAGCTGATTTATTCTTATCTTTTACAAACAATCTTTTCATGAAGCTCTTGAACTGGTTACGCCGCCTGATTCTTTTGATACGGCTCTGCTTTCGCAGTTCCCGGTTCAGCTCCTCGTCCAGTTCGTCGATGCGGTTCAGAAGCTGTTTGAGGTATTCCCCATTCTGGATCATCAGAGCAAATTTCTGGTATTTCTGTGAGTTAAACAGAATCTCCGCAAACGGCAGAAAGAAATAAAGAACCTGGCTTCCGATGCTATGAAGGGGACGCACAGATTCAATTAGGAGAATCCCCGCTGGAGCCATCTGACGCTCCACTATGAACCGGGCAACTCTCTCTATCATGTCGTTTGCCTCTTCTGGGGATATTCTGGTAATGATATCCTGATACTCACGGTTTTGCAACAATTATTCCATCCTCATTATCTAAAGCACCAGATACTCTCATGCTCTGGCTGCAGTAAGCACTGCAACAAACTCCGGATCTTTTGTCTTCAGCACTTTACTGATCTCATTGACCGTCGAACCCGTGGTAAAAACATCATCGACAATCAATATGCGTTTCCCTGTCACCGGGCTTTTTTTCTTCAAGGTAAAGGCAGAAGAAAGATTGCTCTGCCTTTCAGCTTTGCTGAGCATGGTCTGGCTTTTGGTGTAGTAAGCTCTGATTACAGGTTCAATGTAATCCGTTCCCAGTTTCCTGGCAAGAGCTCTGGCCACCAATTCCGACTGGTTGAAGCCCCGCTCCCGCTTTCTGACCCGATGGAGCGGAACCGCCATGATATAATCAAAGCTTTGATAGGCTTTTTGGCCTTGCACATATTCAACCATGACTTCAGCAAGCCACCCGGCAACTTTCATGCGCCGCTTATATTTATATTCATGGACCAGATCAGCCACCGCTGCCTCAAACTTGAGTGCCGATCTGCAAATATCAAAATATATAGTTCCTTCCATGCAAACCTCACAATCCCCATCCACGAGCGGTGAGCCACATTTCTCACAGATACCCTCACTTAAAACCGTGATGCACTCGAGGCAACTATCGCAAAGCAGGCTTTCTTTCACTCTTTGATGGCAGCTCAGGCAAACCGGTGGAAAGATCGTATCAAGAAAAGGCTGTGAGATACTCTTCCAAAGCTGCAAAGATCATCGCTCCGTCACTTCCAGGAACAGATTCGGTTACAGAGCGTTCCGGATGTGGCATCATCCCCAAAACTCTGCGGTTTGTAGAACATATTCCTGCTATGTTATCGATGGAACCATTGGGATTTGATTGTTCGTCAATTCCACCAAATGCATTACAATAACGGAATATGATTCTATCCTCGTCCTGAAGCTTGTTCAAACCAGCCATGTCTATATAGAAATTCCCTTCCTTGTGGGCAATTGGGATCATCAGGGGTGTACCGGTTTCAATATTAAAAGTATAGGGTGAATTGCTGCTCTCCACCCGGATGTATTGGTTCTGACAGATAAACTTCAGGCCAATATTCATTATCAGAGAGCCCGGTAACAATCCTGTTTCCGTGAGAATCTGGAACCCGTTGCATATACCAATAATCATTCCGCCCCGGGTTGCATGCTTGAGAACTTCACTGACAATCGGAGAAAACCGTGCCAAAGCACCACAACGCAGATAATCCCCATAGGAAAAACCTCCGGGAAGCACTACCAGATCAGGGTTCTTAAGATCAGTATCCTTGTGCCAGATTAGTTCTGCCTGGTGTCCTTTTGAGGCAAAAACCTCATAGGCATCGTGATCACAATTCGAGCCTGGGAAGGTGATGACACTAACTCTCAACTGTACTCCGCCTGCTCAATCGTATAATGATAATGCTCGGTGTTGGGATTGGCCAAAAGCTTGTTGCAGATTTCTTCTACCTGGCGATTGACTTCGTCTTCCGATCCTTCAGAAAATAAAATTTCGATGTATTTGCTTATTCTGGTGTCCGCAACTTGATTATAACCTAAAGTGTTCAGGGAGTTTGTTACCGCTTTACCTTGTGGATCAAGAACGCTGGGCTTAAGCTCCACGAATATCCTGGCTTTGAGCATATCATCACCTTTATGTCTATTTAATCTGCTGATAGACAAAACCTCTGAAACCCTCCTTTTCGTCAATGATTTTTATTCCCCCCCTCTCAAGACAACTCAGCTAACAAAGCATTGGTATCCAATAAGCAGAATAACAAAGACCATTGAATAATGGGTTGTAGGGCGAAGTTCTACTCCTTTTAGGGTGGTGGGCGGGAATAGATTTACAAAAATAAGCCTCACAACCAGCATATTAGGAACTCTGTATTTCGAAAGACCATTGAACTATGGGTTGTAGGGCGAAGCCCTATTCCTTTAAGGGTGGTGGGTGGAATAGATTTACAAAAGCAAGCCTCACAACCAGCAAATTAGGAAGTCTGTATTTCAATAAATCGGGATGTGCAACGATCTTAACAATAAATTCAGAAAGCCATCTCTACAAGTATGGTTTTTATCCTTGCCATTTCCAGAAACTGATGTATTATGTCCTTAGCCTACAGACCCTACATAGAATGCCCTCCGAGCAGTGGGGATACCGCCCGGTATTCCCCACTGTTTTTTTATTGACAGCATTTAACTCCCTGCTTATAGCAAAAATTATCAATAACAGAGAGGTTTGAGCTTGAAATTGAGCTACCATGTTCAGTCAGCTTTGGATTACATCGAAGCACATCTGAAAGATAACATCAGCCTGGAGGATATCAGCGACGAGGCAAACTATTCTCCCTGGCATTTTCACAGGCTTTTTTTCCGAATTACTGGATACAGCGTTGGTGAGTATCTCAGGAAAAGAAGACTTACAGAAGCTTGTAAGGAGCTTGTGTTCACGATGCGCTCCATTGCCTGTATTGCGAAGGACTATAAGTTTGAATCACAAGCTTCCTTCACCAGGTCATTTAAGAACACTTTTCAATCTACACCGGGAGCTATTCGCCGAAGTCTTGGCCCAGTAATAAGCTTCCCACCCCTGCATTTTCACAACTTCAATCATAAAGGAGAAACAATGATCACACCCCGCTTTGAGAAAAAAGCAGCATTCAAGGTAATCGGAATGCAATGCACCTCCACAATGAACAACAATACCATCCCCCAGCTCTGGGAAAAGTTCAATCCCAATGCCTCGCTTATCCCCAATGCCGTATCCATGTGCTGCCTTGGAATATGTTATTCGGACTCAAGCGTGACACCTTCAAACAATACTCCCTTTTACTATCTTGCTTGCCGGGAAGTGAGTTCCATCACAGAGATTCCTGAAGGCATGATGTCCAAAGAGCTTCCTGCAGCCGAATATGCAGTTTTCGAGCACATTGGTTCGCTCGACACGCTGGATAAAACCTACAAGGCAATATATGATGAATGGTTGGCCGATAGTGGTTTCAAACAGACTAAGGATTATGATTTTGAGCTTTATGATTGCCGCTTCAGCTTTGGAGATCCCAAATCCATCATGGAGATCTGGATACCAATCTCAAGATAAGACATTATCAGACAGTGGAGACCAGCAGCCCGTTGGTCTCCACTTGTGCAATGTACTTGACCAAATCCGATACTGAGAATTCTTGCACGTTTAGAAACATCAAGGGTGATTTTGTGCATAAAACCATTTCAATTTATCTGGAAACCTTGTTACCCAGGTTAGCGAACCGGGGAATCGACGTTATAGACGAAAGAGAAATCAGTTACGGAATTCAATTAATACTAAAAAAAGCAGGTGATACTTCCAACCTCAACATCTACTACTCCGAAAGGAAACACCATATCAGCAAGATCCTCGGTGGAGTATCCACCACGGCTCTATTCAAGGAATTGGTATCCCTGCTCTATGAAACCCCAGCCAATACCACTTCCGACCAACTTGATTTTCACCAATGGAAGTGCTGGATAGGTTCGGATGAAAGCGGCAAGGGAGATTATCTTGGTTCTCTCTCGGTGGCTGCTTTTTGCATGGATCAAAGCCTTCGGGACAGCTTAAGTGAGTTAGGGGTATGTGATAGTAAACTATTGAAGGATAACCAGATCAGGCGTATTGCTCATATTTTGTATCAAAAGTATCCGTCCAGGATTAGCAGCATTGTTCTCAAGCCGCTAAAGTACAATGAGATATATGCATCCATGCAAACGGAGAAGAAAAACCTGAACGACCTTCTGGCCTGGCAACATAGTAAAGCCATTCAGGAACTAACTAAATCGCATCCCCAGACCGATGGCATTGTGATCGATAAATTCTCAAGAGCCATGAAGGCAAAATCTGCTCTGGAAAGACTTGGCATTACTCTGCCAATTATCGAAAGAGAACATGCTGAAAGTGATCTCGCTGTGGCAGCGGCTTCCATCATTGCCAGGTATAATTTCCTTTTGATGCACGAAAGAATGTGCAAGCATTATAGCCTGACCTTTCCCCTTGGGGCCAGTGCTCAGAGCCGGAAAGCTGCTCAGCGATTCATTGAAAAGTATGGTTTCAAACGTCTCGGTGAAGTGGCCAAGCTCCACTTTGCGACAACTAAAATCCTGGCTCAGGGCACTATCGATGAGGTTTAAGATTTGTAGATGTCTTCTTTTTGGCACTTTGACCTGCTATGTAACCTGTTGAGCAGGCAACCTGGATGTTGAAGCCTCCTGTAGGCAAATCATAATCCAACATTTCTCCGGCACAATACAGACCTGGAACTGCTCTCGACTCCAGGGTTTTGGAACTCAATTCACTTAGCATCACCCCACCCGACGTTGCCATTGCCTTGTCCCAGGAATCTACCCGATAAATCTCAAACTCCAGATTGCTAAGAAGATCAATGAGTTTTTTACGGCAATCACGGCTTAGTTCACAAGCCCTTTGAGCTGGGTCGATATTTACCTCGGTTAGAAGGGCTTTAATAAGTTCATCAGCAATGTCCAGGGTACAAAGTGCGTTATGCAGTTGCATCCTGGGCCGGGCAGTCAAGCTTTCCTGAACTATTTTTGCGGCTTCTCGCACCAGACACACACGAAGTTTGCTACCTGCTTCAAACAAATATGAGTTATTGATAATGCCCGGCCCGGAAAGCCCTTTGTGAGTAAATAGGATATCTCCCGCATCCAGAGAAAGCCCTGGGTGATTGGATATGTGGATCGAATGGGGCGTAAATGAGATACCGGCACAGGTTCGGCAGATTCTTTTATCTCTCAGTTCAATCGAGGTCAAGGAAGGTTTCAGCGGAGATACTTTGAGGCCAAGATTCTCTGCCACCCTGCATAAAGAGCCATCAGAACCGGTTTGAGGATAGCTCTTCCCACCACCGGCAAGCAGTACATTTTGGGCAATATAATCACCCTGATTGCTGTGGATCCGGAACTGATCAGTATATGTTTCAATACTGTCAATCCGATGCTTGTATCTGATGATAGCTCCACTTCTCAATGCTGTATTCAAAAGAGCATTGCGGACATCCACAGCCCTCTGTGATGCAGGAAAGAGCTTTCCATCTTCCCTACTATATAACTTACACCCTGCCTTGAGGAGAATGCTGACCATACTATTCTGGTCAAAGTTATATAAAGATGGTTTCAAAAACTTCGCTGCTCTGCCACACTTTTCAAGAAACAAATCTTTGGGTAAGGCATTAGAAAAATTGCATTGTCCTGAACCACTCAGCAAAAGCTTAACTCCTGCTTGCTTGTTCCGTTCAAAAATCACCGCTCCGCTGCCATAAGCGATGGCAGCGCAAAGCCCTGCAGGGCCTGAACCAATGATGGCAAAGGGGATTACTTCCAATACTCGTTCCTTTATTCTCTTATCAGAATTAGGGAGCCATTGGATATATGCTTATGAATGGGTCAAGGATAAACTGAATGAGAAAAAACCTATGCTTCGTTGAAATTCAGAACTTTAAAGTTAAAAACTCTACGAAGCCCCGAAATTACCCCCTCATAGAATTAACAGGCTGATAGCACCATTTAGCTATTTGGTAACACTGGAAACGTTATCTTTTCTACTGATGGCCTCCACGAGTAATAACTATTTCAGTATTCCTGATTACTGCCGTATTCAACTGATATACATAGTGTTACAGCATTGATCCCCTAAAAGGGACAAATATCGAAAGATTTTCCTTGACTCATTGATACTGCGTAAAGATGGTATAATCAGTATGGATATTTATTCGGTTGTTATGACCATTGTGGTCACTAACCGGTTTTTTATTATGGAGTTATGATGAATGATGTTTTGTATTTTCGAAAGCAAGATAAGGTCGATACCCTATCGACTGGATTGAAACTGACACGTAACATTAGTTTTAGTACAGGCCAACGCCTTTACTCAATGAATAGTATAGCAATAACATAACAACTAAGGAGAAGATATGAAACCGAAAATTCTCATCTTGATAATTGCCTTGATGGCAGTTTTCTCAACAGTATTTGGAACAACCACCGTAACAATTGGGACAGGTACCAGCACAGGCAGGTACCCTCTCAATGATTACTACGTATATTCCAGATCGCAATGCATTTACCTGGGTTCCGAAATTGGTTTGCCAGAAGGTCTGATTACCAAAGTTCGCTGGTACAGAAATGATACCGGAGCTGATCCGAATGCCATCGGACTTACGGAAGTCTGGTTGTCCAATACAACCTCAGAAACCCTTTCGGGAACAACCTGGAATGATCCGGGATCGTTTGTAGCATCTATTTCCAATATTGATTTAGGAAGTGGTGGAGCATGGGTTGAAATTGACATAGTTGATTTCGAATATACCGGTGGAAACCTCATGGTTTCCGTAAGAACTCAAAATGCCCCCTACACAGAACCTCACTCCTATTGGAGATATACTTCCACTTCACCAAGTTACAGATCTCTATTGGGCAATAGCGACACGGCTAATCCTCCCGCCCTAACAACAAGTTATTCGCGGCCAAATATCCAGTTTGACATTGAAGATATCGTCTCTGGTAATCCTCCTAATCCTGCCTTTGCCCCAACCCCTGCTGACGGCAGTCTGTATGTAACTATTGACCAAGCACTTAGTTGGGCGTCTGGCGGGGGAAGCCCGGTCGATTATGACGTCTATTTCGGCATAACTGACCCACCTCCCTTCCTGTTAAATCAAGCTGGGACGACTTATGATCCCGGTGAACTTCTCTATGACCAGACTTATTACTGGAAGATTGATCCTCGAAACGACAATGGATATGCATCAGACACCAACACACTTGATGTGTGGTCGTTTACGACTCTATCTCCTCCGTTATCCGGAACCAAAACTATCGGTGCCGGAGGAGATTTCACTACCTTCACGGATGCCATTAATTCTCTAAACATGAACGGTATCGGTGACGGGGGAGTAATCTTCAATGTAACCGCTGGCTCAGAATTCTATGAAGAAGTCCCAATCATCACAGCCACAGGTACCGAGGCTAATCCGATTGTCTTCCAAAAGGATGGAGAAGGTGCAAACCCGGTAATCAAACCTACTACCTCAGTTGCAGGTATCCAAATCTTGGGTGGAGACTGGATCACTTTCGATGGAATCGACATCATGATCGCGTCAGGACAGGCAGTAAACTATGGTTACTCCATCAGAGCCGCATCTGCAACAGATGGCGCAAAATACAACACCATAAAGAATAGCAGTGTTACTCTTAACAAGGCAAATACTTCTACAAGAGGCATTTACCAGCATTACAATGTTTCTCCTACCAATGTCTCAGGAGTGAATTCGGATAATAAATTCCAGAATCTTACCATCGATAATTGCACCCAGGGTATTAACCTTTATGGGTATTACTCTGTCACATATGCCGGGACCAATAACGAAGTAAGCAATTGCGTCATTGGAACTGAGACGGCAGATAGTATGGGAGGAACTGCTTCAGGTTATGGGATCTATGCCTATTACCAATCCGGGGCACATATTTTTAACAACGTTATCCGAAACATCACAACTACCTCCTCGGCGAGTTATGGTATTTATCTTGGCACTTGTTATGGAGACAACCTGGTTTATAACAACAAAGTTTATAACATCAAGACCACCAGCACATCATCAACATCCACTCAATACGGTATTTACGCCACTTTGGGAACAACACTTACAAATTCTGTAAAAATCTATAACAACATGATCTGGGGTCTCACTTCCGGTTACACCGGATCAGGAAGCAGTTCTTATGCAGTGGAAGGAATATATGCAGGTGGAGCAACTGCTGCCAATACCTATTATGTGGACTTTAATAGCATTAGAATAGCCGGACCCACTTCTGCTTATAGCGCAGGAGTATATTTTGCCGGTAATACAGCCACGAACTACCTGAGAAACAATGCAATAGCAAATTACACCGTGGGACACTCAACCTACCTGCATATGGGGGTGTATTTTTCAAATGCCACGACCATTGGTGCGGCAGGTTCCGTGTCCGATAACAACGTCATCTATATTGATAATGCGACCAATGGCTATGTTGTGCGCGGATCCTCAACCAATTACGCTACTCTCGAGGCCTGGAATACAGCATCGACTCATGATGGAAACAGCCGTCCAACCAACCCGCAGTTCTTATCAGATACCGATCTGCACATCAGTGATTCCCTGCCCACACCTGTCGAAAGCAATGGTAGCTTCTTTGGTGGTGAGTTGAATTGGGTATTAACCGATATTGACGGAAACTCAAGAATTGCCGAAAAAAGCGAAGGTCCGGATATTGGAGCACATGAAGGTGATTTCCAGGTCGAAGTCGAATGCGAAACGCCCGTAGCACAAGCCACTGAACTTGTTCTGATTCCCGGAAGTACGAGCATTGCCGGATCCTTCACTGCCAGTGATGCTGAGGCATATATCGTGTTTCGCCATACCGATCCGGACATGGGTGATTCTCCTGTTGACGGTACATATTATTCTGTCGGAAACACTGTTGGTGCCGGAACTGTAATTGCTCTTGGTTCAGCATCCACCTTCAATGCCACTGGTCTGACAGCGGAAACCGAGTATAATTTCACCATATTCGCTTATAATGTAAGTGGACTGAATGCTCCCAAGTATCTAACTGCTGAACCTTTGTTGGGATCAATGATGACCCTTCCCGCTGCCCCGGCAAACCCCGCAGCGTTCACAGCAGTGCCAGCGAGCGTCAGCCAGATCGATCTGAATACCGCTGCCAATGCAGCGTCAGATAACGTCATGATCGCCTGGAACTCTGCTAATAGCTTCGGCACCCCCTCTGGGATTGGATATAATGTTGGAGATCCGATAACCGGTGGCGGAACCGTGATTTATATGGGTCCTGCCGGAGTGTTTGAGCATACAGGTTTGGAACATTCCACAACTTATTACTACAAGGCTTGGAGCTATTTTACTGCGGAAAGAACCACATACTACGGATTTTCCACAGGTATGACTGCCAATGCCACAACACCTACTCCTCCTGTAAGCATTCCCCATTCCGAGGATTTTGAATCCATCGAAGCAGCAGGATCCTTCCCGGCTGGATGGACCCGTTTGGGTACAAAGTGGTCTTCACAGATATCTGCCCAGTCATATAATCGGGCAGCAAGAAGTGGAACCGATTATCTGTATGCTACTTGGGGAGCCTCAACTTCCGATTGGATGTTCTCCCGGGGTATGACTCTGGAAGATGCAAAAGCCTATATCTTCAGTATCTGGTACAATACTGACGAATTGACAGGATGGAACAGCTTCAAAATGTATATTGGTTCATCAGCCACCGCTGGAGCAATGACCACTGAGATTGCCAGTGTGCTGTCTCCTATCAATGCAGTCTATACTCAGTTAAGTTCAAATGCCTGGAGTCCAACTGCAGACGGCGTTTATTACATTGGTCTTCAGGTACTTGCCAGCTCCGCACCTTATTATATGAGTTTCGATGATTTCCTGGCGGAAGAAGCTCCACCTGAACCCATTTTTGCAGTTACTCCTGCGAGCAACGCCTTCGATCCCCAGCAGATCGGGATCAGTTCCGCTGCCCAGACCTTCACTGTGTCCAACAATGGTGGCGGTGAACTGATTATCAACCCAGCGGTTACCCTTGAAGGTGAAGATGCAGACCAATTCATCCTCGTCGATAACAACGAGTATCCCGTGACCTTGGGTGTCGGTGGATTTATGACCTTTACAGTTGCCTTCCATCCTACCAGCGTAGGAGATAAGGCGGCCAATCTGAAGATCGTGGATAACCTGGAAGCTAAGGGTTTATCGCTTACCCGCTCCCACCCCAACTCTCCCAAAGCGGATAACTCCGTAGCTCTTACCGGAACCGGTTTTGATGCAATGGTCAGATCCTTCCCCTGGATCGAAACCTTTAGCACAGTTCCTCCTCAGTATTGGGATAGATACACCGGTATCCTGGCGGAAAGTACTGAGCTTACTCAGTACATCTCAGAAAGTTGGACTTCATATTCACAGTGGAATATTGGCAATTTTGCCAACGTCCCTGCCAATGGAGCAGGTGCCAGAGTAAACCTCTATGGAACTGCATGTAAATACTGGCTCATGACCCCTCCATTTGATCTTGGAACCGGATCAAACCTCGAACTGGGATTCAACCTGGCCTTCACTTCGTACAGTGGAACAACTCCTGGTTTAACGGGTGCTGATGATAAGTTTGCCGCGCTCATTTCCACGGATGGCGGCGCAACCTGGTCTTCGGCCAATACTCTTGCCTTGTGGGATAACGCAGGTTCAGCCAGAGTTCTGAACAATGTATCAAATACTGGTGAATATGTGGCTCTGGATTTGAGTGCCTATAGCGGTGTGGTAAAATTCGCTTTTTACGGTGAATCCACCGTCAATAATGCTGATAACTATATGCACATAGACAATGTGAAGATCGTCCAGCAGAATACTCAGGTTGGCGAAGGTACTGCCACAGGTGGAGAGGTCACCATCAATATCCCGGAAATCACGGATACTTATAACAACGAACCGATCACTCCCTCCGTAGCAATCGAATCTCTGACTGATCCCACCGCCACGGTTACAGTCATCGCCGGTTATGGAGAAGAAGCTCTCCCCAATGCCGGATTGAACCTTACCTTCAGCGGTACGAACTTCGCAGGGGCGACCATCACAATCAACCATAATCTCGGTTTCGTGCCGACTCAGATCGCTTACAAGATCGTTCCCGGAGATTGGAACATCCTCACTTCGGGCAGCCCAAACATCCTTG
>JAQUHL010000296.1 GCA_028683635.1 Candidatus Cloacimonadota bacterium | reverse complement strand
TGCCTGGTATTATCCTTACAAAGAATATGCGGATTTCACTTTGGGATTGGATCTCATGGAAAAAACAGGGTGGAAAGGGAAGTTCAGCACCGAATATACCAAACGTTATCATTTCTCCGGCAGTTCGGATGTTTCTTATCATACCCGCATTTCTCCGGGTACCACCTATTACGATTGGTCGGTTAGTGCAAACCACCATCATGAATTAGGCGAAAGAAGCAGCTTTGATGCCAACATCAATTTCATCAGCAACAAACGCATCTGGGAATCCAGCGAAGACATCGATGAAAGCCTTGCCCAACAGCTTACTTCGACCCTTTCCTATCGGCGTCCGCTTCTCAATTCCTACCTCAATGTGAGCTCTTCCTATACTCAGGACCTGATCAATGATTATGTCTATGTAAACCTCCCCACTGCAAGCTTTTCACTTCCTACCAGGCCAGTTCATGAATTCTTCATCAAGGAAGATACTCCAGATACCTGGTGGACAAAATTTAACCTCAGCTACAATGCATCTCTGAGTCACACCGGCAGAATCACCACCAAGGAAAGATCTTTCAAAGATATCATCTGGGACAATACTTTGGATCCTGCTGATACCACATATAGCACCTATCTGAACGAACACCATGCAGGAATTCGTCATAACGCCTATCTTTCTTACAACTGGAAGCTGTTCGGCTGGTTGAATAGCTCCCAGGGAGTCAGTTACACAGAGAGTTGGGCCGATAGGGACAAAGATCAGGAAAAATGGGTTCGGGGCAATGCCTATAGCGCATCATCCGGGCTGAGCTTCAATATCTATGGAGTGCGAAACTTCCCGGGTTACAAGGTAAGTTCGCTCCGGCATATCCTGACCCCCAATGTTTCCTTGAATTATAGTCCGGATCAAACCCGCAACAGTCGCTTTTATGGCTTTGGTTCCATCGGTCTTCCCTCCGGAAAGGAGAGCACCTATCTCAGCCTCAGCCTGAGCCAGAGCTTCCAGGCAAAGTATCGCGCCAAAGATGGAACCCAGAGACGCCTCAATGATTTTGTCACTTTCAATTCGGCCATGCCCATAGACTTGCAGAAAGATGAAAAACAGATGGGGAACATCTCTCACCGGATGTCCTTCCGACCCCCGGGTTGGGATGTCGGAGCCCTTCGCCTGGGCAACCAGGATTACAAGCTTTCCGCTGTCAAGATGGCATATTCAGCAGATTTTTCCACATCTCAGAATCCCTATCAAGTGCATTGGACGGATCTCGATCTCAAGAATAAATATGTTACCCAAAGCCTGACCATCAGTGGCTCATCTCCCTACAAGGATTATTTTCCCCGCCGCAAAAACAAGCTCTTTGATCCTTATTCTCCTGTAGACAGCCTACAAAACATTGCCGATGAGATTGCTGCCCAGGAAAGCTCGGACAATTGGAACATCACCCTGTCCCACGATCTTTATACACCCTCCTATCTTTTCGATCCCACTGCCAATAATCTTCGTTTGAACTCCACCCTAAAACTCACCACCAATTGGAGCAGCACTTATTCCGCCTACTATAGTCTGAAAACCAAAGAACTACTCTCTCAGAGCTTTAGTCTTAGCAGAAAGCTGCATTGCTGGCAGATCGATATTTCATATACCCGCCGTAATGAATTTTGGGAATACAGCATCGTCTTCTTCAATACAACTTTGCCCGAATCACTCAAATTCGAAACCAAAGACAGCAGGAAATACTAAGATGAATCCTTACCCCAGAGCCATATTTCTGGATCGTGATGGCACCATCAGTTCCGATGAGTATGGCTACATTCGCACACCAGAAGATTACACCCTCTACCCCTATACTGCCTCAGCACTTAAGGTATTGAGGCAATTGGGATTTCTGCTTTTTGTGGTTACCAACCAGTCCGGGATAGCCCGGGGGTATTTTGGAAAAGAAAACGTGGAAAGGGTGCACGACCACATGAAAATGCTCCTTGCCAGGGAAGGAGTAAGCCTCGATGCAGTGTATTATTCTCCTTATTACAAAGCGGGTATAGTTCCTCCCTATAACATCGAACATGAGGATCGTAAACCCGGGATCGGGATGTTCAAACGCGCCCGGCAGGAATTCCGGTTCAGACCAGAGCATTCCTGGATGATTGGCGACCGCTACAGCGATGTTAAGTTTGGCATAGAAGCCGGACTAAAAACCATCCTTCTGCTTAGTGGTAATGGAAAAAGTGAATTCCAAACCCAGCTTCACAATTGGGATATCCGGCCCCATTACATTGTCTCCGATCTTTCCACCGCTGCCTGGCTGATCCATTCTCTCGAGCAATGAGCTTCAGTCCCACCAAACTGCAAAAATTATCCTCCGAACACAAAATCAAACTCCTGACCAAACTTCTGGCCAGGCTGGAAAGCAGCCTGGGATCAGAGCAGGGAATCGAGGAGATTGTTCAGGACCTTTCCACTATTGCCCAAAGTATGGATGGCATCGGGGATCCCGCTCTGAGGCAATGCCTGGAAAAGGTACTTGCAGCCAGTGATTCCTACGTAATCCTGGAAGCCCTCTCCTCCTATCACGGCTTATCGCCCCGCAAGGACGGCCAAATCCATATTCGCAAACTTGATGGCAGTCCCACTCCAGATCCGTTGCGACTACACAAAGCCGGGCAAGTTGTTCTGATTCTGGACAATCTGCGTTCCGTCTTCAACGTTGGTTCGATCTTTCGCACTGCCGAATGCCTGGGGATCAGCAAAATCATCCTGTGTGGAATTACTCCTTCACCCCATCACCCCAATATGGATAAGACTGCCATGGGTACTCATAAACTGGTGGCCTGGGAATCATATCCGGACACATCCAAAGTCCTGAAGAATTTACATCATCAGGGTTATGCCTCTTATGCCCTGGAAACT
>JAQUHL010000295.1 GCA_028683635.1 Candidatus Cloacimonadota bacterium | reverse complement strand
AGGTCTTCCACCCCGAAAGAATGGCTTCCAGAATCCTGGGAATGGGGGATGTGCTCTCCCTGATCGAAAGAGCCGAGGAAATGTTTGATTCGGAGCAGGAAGCCAAGCTTGCCAGGAAGATGATGAAGAACCAGTTTACTCTGAACGACTTCCTCTCGCAATTGCAAAGCATTAAAAAGATGGGCTCCCTGGAATCTCTGATCCGCATGATCCCCGGGCTGGGGCATAAGCTGCCGGCAGATCTCAAGATCGACGACAAAGCCCTGAATCACATCGAAGCCATCATCCAGTCCATGACCCATAAAGAACGGGAAAAACCTGAAATCCTCAATGGCAGCCGTCGCCTAAGGATTTCCAAAGGCTGCGGACGAAGCGTCACGGAGATCAATAAGCTGCTGAGGCAGTTTGAGGAGATGAAAAAGATGATGAAGAAATTCTCCTCTGGTAAAGGCATGAAAGATTTCAAAGGGATGCCCGGCTTTCCGATGTAATCCAATAATATTATATAAGACATTACATAACCCCCTCCCGGCTTGTGAACTGGGAAGGGGTTTTGCTTTTATAGAGGGTCCACATTGAATGACACGATACACCCGGGTGTGGGGCAGAGCCCCTCTCACTAAAGGGCCGTAGGCGGGTATAGATTTCGTCATGTCAAAGGAACACAGTATTATTGCGTAAAACAGGTACAATTCTCCCCATCCAGTAATGCTTCCTCAATAGAGAAATCAAAGCTCGCACCCTAATCAAAAACAATAAAACTTCAAGTTTGGAATAATATATGCAATTACGTATCAAATATATTGGGTCATAGTCTGCATGGACAATGCTTGTGTTTTGGCTCGTGAATCTCGTGTAACTTAATGATAAATAAAGTCTTAGACAGGAGATACTGATGAAAGCTGTGTCAGCTTTGATGCTTATGCTGTTAGCGATATCGCTCTGCGCAAGCGAATTCCATTCTCCCGTCAGCTCACCTCAATGGACTGTAGATCATAAAGTTAGCAAATGTTTTGACTTACATGAACCTAAGGGATTTGTCCACAATGTTTACATTACAATTGTAAACTATAATTACTATGTTCTTATTCCTCAATACAATGAAAACCCTCAAACTAAAATAGCATCGCGTAACCTCTACGCAGAACCTACGCCAGACGGCTTTCCGGTTCGCTCCTTTCTCCGTTTGGCGTAGGACCCCTTTTATCTAAATTTTCTTCTATCTCAATCTAACATCTGATATCTGTAATTATCCAAGCCACCTGCGAGCGACATAATGATCTCTGGTTCCATGCCATAATGATATCTCCCACAAGGGTCTAAATGCTATCGTTACGTTGCGTACATTATTCATCCTCACTCATTCTGTCAACCAAAATAAGGATAATCCGTGTCTTACCTCCTCGTTCGAAGGCGTTAATCACTTCTTAATCTACCCTTAATCAAGCGTTAATTATTAACGCTTGATTAAGGGTAGATTAAGAAGTGATTAACGCTGTGAAGCAAGGGTGACCCGTCCTGGATCCCCTGAAGATACCAGGGATGATTTATGCTTGACAGCTTTGGGAGGTGCAGTTATTCAGTATTCTGAGCAATGTCAGTTTGGAGGAATGATGAAAAGGTTGGTGACCATAGTTATACTAATGCTCGTTATTGTGAGTGCCAATGCAACCCGGAAAGCTCTTTTAATCGGTAATTCTGCTTATTCGGAAAAGCGCCTGGACAATCCGGTAAATGATGCCCGTGCGCTGGATACGAAACTAAGAGAGCTTGGTTTCACCACCACCCTCAAGACGGATCTGGATAAAGAGCAGTTTGAGAACACTTTGGATAACTTTGCCCGCTCCTTGAGTAACAACGATGAAGCAGTTTTTTACTACGCCGGACACGGAGTTCAGGTGGATAATGTGAACTACCTGATTCCCCTCAAAGCCAATATCGAAGAAGAATTCCAATGCCGCCACCGGGCGGTGAGCACAAGCTATATCCTCGATGCTCTGGCCAAGAGCAAAGTTTCGATAGTCATCCTGGATGCCTGCCGGAACAACCCATACTCATGGAGGCGATCAGGAGTTCGTGGTCTTGCCCCCGTGGATGTGGAGTTTGGCGGGCAGTTTGTGATCTATAGCACAGCAGCAGGTTCCGAAGCAAAGGATGGAGATGGGAAAAACAGCCCCTTTGCCGCCTCTTTGATAAATCATATCTCCACCCCCAATCTCACTCTGGACGATCTCATCCGCAACGTGGGCAAAGATCTGAGTAAATACAAACAAACACCTGCCGTGTATGGATTCCTCAGTGACCGATATTACTTTGCCCGTTCAGAAGCCTCCCAGCCCCAGGAAAAGAAACCCACAGCTCCCGCCATTCAGGTGGAAAGCATCATACCCACCGGTACCCTGGAAGTGGAAAGCAACGCTGCCGGAGAGCTTTATCTGGATGGGAATCACGTATGCTCCATCGCCAAAAACGAGATCAAGACCTTAAGGAATGTGCCGGCAGGCAGCCACGAACTGGAATTGCGCTACTCAGGAAAATCAAACAATCAGTTTGTAAGCATCCAGAAAGAGCAGACCACAAGGCATAACTTTGCCATATCCACGGTTCCCGCCAATATGATCTTTGTCGAAGGTGGAACTTTCCAGATGGGCAGCAACGATGGTGAAAGTGATGAAAAACCAGTGCATCAGGTGACGGTGAGTTCCTTCTACCTTGGTAAATACGAAGTCACCCAAAAGGAATGGCAGGAAGTGATGGGCTCCAACCCCTCCAATTGGAAGGGAGACAACCTGCCGGTGGAGCAAGTAACGTGGTATGATGCCATCGCCTATTGCAACAAGCGTTCGCTCAAAGAAGGGCTGAAGCCTGCCTATAGCATTGGTGGAAATACCA
>JAQUHL010000294.1 GCA_028683635.1 Candidatus Cloacimonadota bacterium | reverse complement strand
ATCGATATCGCTGCCACAACCACTCAGCACTATGATCTGGCCAAGCAGGCTTTGCTGCAAGGCAAACACGTTTTCCTCGAAAAGCCCATCACTTCCGAGCTGTGGCAAGCAGAGGAACTTCTGGCTCTGGCTGTTGACAAGCACCTGAAAATCCAGGTGGGTCATATCGAAAGGTTCAATCCGGTAATCCTCAAGATCGAAGAGGAGATCCAGGATCCACTCTTTGTGGAATCTCACCGTCTCTCCTATTTTCATCACCGGGGCACAGACGTCCCCGTGGTGCTCGATCTGATGATTCATGATATCGATCTGATCCTGGATTTTATCCATAGCGAAGTGAAGGAAATTCGAGCCAGCGGCACCGGAATTCTTACTCCCAGCATAGACATTGCCAATGCCCGGATCGAATTTGAAAGCGGAGCCATCGCCAATGTCACGTCATCCAGAGTATCCATGAAAATGGAACGCAAAATCCGCTTTTTTCAAAGAGATAGCTATCTCTCCATGGATTTCCAGGCCAAGCATGTAACCCTGATGCGGAAGTCCGAGCGGATCATGGAGTTCTTGCCCAAAATCCTGATGGGCAACACAGATTTCAAGCCGGAAGACCTGATTGACATGAAACACTACGACGTTTCCGATGCGCCAAAGGACGCCCTAACTCTCGAATTGGAATCCTTTGTGCAATGCATCACCGAGGATAAAAAACCCATCGTGGACGGATATGCCGGAATGCGAGCTCTCAAGATCGCCCTGCAGATCATCTCCACCATCCAGACCCAAAACAAAAGCAAGTTAGGAAGCTTTAATGTGTGATCTATTTGTAAAAGATATTGCCGGGCACCTGGGCGAGGAAGTTCGTCTCAAAGGTTGGGTGCGAAACATACGCAGCAGCGGCAAACTGCTTTTTATCATCTTCAGAGATGGAACAGGTGAAATCCAGGCTGTGGCATTCAAGCCAGAACTGGGTGAAGAACTCTTTGAAACTGCGAAAAAACTGAGCCTGGAATCATCCCTGATTCTGAAAGGGATCCCGAGGAAACATCAGAAGCTCGAAGGTGAATATGAACTATCCATCACCAGCATCGAAGTAATCCAATATGCTGCTGAATACCCCATCGGCAAAAAGGAGCATGGCCCAGACTTTCTGCTTTCTAACCGGCATCTTTGGATACGTTCTTCCAAGCAATGGGCAATTTTACGCCTCCGGCACCGGATTTATTATGCAATCACCGAATATCTGCACAGCCAGGGTTTTTTCAGATTCGATTCCCCGATTCTCACCCCCAATGCCTGTGAGGGTACGACCACTCTCTTTGAGCTGGAATACTTTGATGAGGGCCTGGCCTATCTATCCCAATCTGGACAACTATATCTGGAAACAGGAATTATGAGCCTGGGCAGAGTTTATGATTTTGGCCCAGTGTTCAGGGCAGAACGCTCCAAAACCAGGAAACACCTCACCGAATTTTGGATGATGGATGCTGAAGCTGCTTTTGTGGACCATGAAGAAAACATGCAGATCCAGGAAGAACTGATCAGATATATAATCCGTTCGGTACTGGAAAATTGCCTGCCGGAACTTAATGTTTTGGAGCGGGATATCGATACTCTGCGCAAGGCAGATGCACCATTTAAGCGGATGACGCACTATGAAGCTGTGGAATACCTGCGCGCCAAAGGCAGCGAAATCACTCACGGCAGCGATCTTGGAGCACAGGATGAAGTGCTCCTCACCGAAGGTTCCGAGGTTCCAATCTTTATCGAGAGATGGCCCAAGGAAATCAAAGCCTTTTACATGAAACGGGATCCCGAAAATCCATCTCTGGTGTTGGGAAATGACTTGATCGCACCCGAAGGTTTTGGAGAAATCATCGGCGGTTCTCAACGTGAGGATGATCATGACATGCTGCTTTCCAGAATGCAGGCAGAAAACATGCCGATCGAACCTTATCAATGGTTCCTCGATCTCCGTAAATACGGATCAGTGCCACACAGCGGGTTTGGAGTTGGACTGGAACGTCTGATCACCTGGATGAGTGGAACCAGGCACATTCGGGAAACTATCCCCTTCCCCAGAATGATCTACCGTATCTACCCTTAAAGATAAGCTTTGCAGGGAGTACGTGCCGGTTCATATAAGACTTTTAAAAAAAAACATATAAAGGAAGAGAAATGGATTACTGTAATCTCCTCACAAATAGCACCCTGAAGATGAAAAACTCAATGATTCGCGAGCTTGTGGCAACCACCAAAAACATCCCTGATCTGATCTCATTTGCTGGTGGATTTCCTGCCCCAGCCACCTTCCCAAAACAGATCCTCAGTGAACTTTATCTCGATGTCGTGAACCAGGATGGTTATGAAGTATTGCAATATGGTGCCAGCGAAGGAGATCGCATTCTTAAACAAGCTCTGATCAAGTGGGAGGGATTTCCAGATATGACGGCCGACAAAATGCTGATCACGGTCGGTGCAACTAATGGCATATATCTGTATTCCAGAGTGTTATCAGAAGAAGGGGATGTAATCCTCTGCGAGGCACCCACTTTTGTGGGCTCGGTTGTGAGCTTTGAAGCTACCGGTGCAGAACTGATCGGCATTCCAGTACTCGCGGACGGCATCGATCTGGAAAAGCTCCAAAGCAAGGTGTCAGCTCTCAGGAAGCAGGGCAGGAAGATCAAGTTTCTCTATCTGATCCCTGATTTTCAGAATCCTTCGGGAGTGACCATGAGCCTGAAACGGAGAAAGGAAGTATTGACATATTGCATTCGCGAGCAAATTCACATCCTCGAGGACAATCCCTATAGCCGTCTAAGACTTAGCGGAAAAACGCTTCCCACCCTCTATAGCCTAACCAAGACCGATTTTGGAGGGAGCGATATTGTTACAGAAATTGTTT
>JAQUHL010000293.1 GCA_028683635.1 Candidatus Cloacimonadota bacterium | reverse complement strand
TGCCGAACACATGATTTATGAAAGGTTAAAACCATATTATACAAGATAGTTAAAAGAGGTCAGCATGCTAAAATATGATTATCAGAACTTGCTTTATTCCTCCCAGATCCGCTGTGGAATCAGCCGGGAGAAAATCGAATCCTTCCGGGCTGCGGTCCAGGACGCTCATACAGAAATTCTTATCGACCGAAAGAAGAACATCCTGGGTTTTTATGAGCTTCCCGGGCAGGATTTGAGTCCCATAAAAGATTACCTGGAAAAAGTAGATTCTCAGTTCGACACCATGCTTGTCCTGGGAATCGGTGGCTCTGCCCTCGGAAACAAGGCAATCTACTCTGCCCTGAAAACTGAAAGGGATCTGAAAAAGAAGCTGTTTGTCTATGATAACGTGGATCCCGTCTTCCTCACGGAAATCCTGGCCGGGATCAATCTGGAGCGGACGCTTTTTAACGTGATCACCAAATCCGGAACCACTGCTGAGACGATGGCAGGGTATATGATCCTTACCGATCTGCTCAAAAGGAAGTTCGCCAGAGATTACCAGAAACGCATTGTGATTACGACCGACAAGGAAAAGGGCTTCCTGAGGCAGGTTATCAATAAAGAGGGGTATCAGAGCTTTGTGGTTCCGGACAACGTGGGTGGCAGATTTTCCGTGCTCACGGATGTGGGATTGCTCTCCTCAGCCTTTGTGGGGGTTGATATAGCTGCGCTCTTAAAAGGTGCAAAGGAGATGGGGAAGAGGTGTGAAAACCCGGATCTGATGCAAAATCCGGCATACCTGAACGGACTCTTGCACTACCTCTATATGCGGGAGGGGAAAAACATTTCCGTAATGATGCCATATTCCAATTCGCTATATGATTTTGCAGATTGGTATCGCCAGCTTTGGGCTGAAAGCCTGGGTAAAAGATACAACCAACAAGGCAAGGAAATCTTTGTGGGTCAAACACCCGTCAAAGCGCTTGGCACCACGGACCAGCATTCCCAGATCCAGCTTTATGCCGAGGGTCCCAACGATAAAATCACCACTTTCCTGAGCGTGGAGAACTTCAAACACGATTTTGTGATTCCCAATCTTCATCCCGAGCGGGAAGAAGTGAACTATCTGGGAGCTAAGAAACTCAGCACTCTGCTCAATACCGAACGCCTGGCCACCGAGATTGCCCTGTGCAAAGCCGGCAGGCCAAATGCGAACCTGATCTTCCCAACCCTCGATGAACAGAGCATCGGCGAATTCATCATGCTCTATGAGGTGCAGACCGTCTTTACAGGAAAACTTCTGGGCATAAACCCTCTCGATCAACCGGGAGTGGAGGCTGGCAAGATCGCCACCTATGCCATGATGGGTAAACCGAATTATGACAAAGAATTGGCACAGATTAACGGCTACCTGAGCCAAAGAAATCTGTTGACAGAATAAGCCCCCGAAAAAATAGGTACGAAACTTTAGAGGAGGATTAGTCCTAATTGGTAAGGCAGCGGTCTTGAAAACCGCCGGGTTCTGCCCATGGGGGTTCGAATCCCTCATCCTCCGCCAGACAAACATTAGATTGCTTGCCAGGCAAGAAAGCTATAATATAGAGTGAATATCCCTTTCTGGGAGAGGTGGCCGAGCTGGTTGAAGGCGCACGCCTGCTAAGCGTGTGTAGGTCAAAAGCCTACCGAGGGTTCGAATCCCTCCCTCTCCGCCAGAAAATCCAGGGGTTAACCAACATTTGTTGTTGGGCAGTCGCCAAGTGGTAAGGCACCGGGTTTTGGTCCCGGCACCCGGGGGTTCGAATCCTCCCTGCCCAGCCATTGATGGGATGTCGTATAATGGTAGTACAGCGGACTCTGGATCCGTATATGGGGGTTCGAATCCTCCCATCCCAGCCATTTATCAAAAGCCACCCGCAAGAGTGGCTTTTTTGTATGGAGCAAGATAATTACCTGTTTGCGTTGAAATGACAAGACCATTGAACAATGGGTTGTAGGGCGAGCCCTACTCCTTTTAGGATGGTGGGCGGGAATAGATTTACAAAAATAAGCCTCACAACCAACATATTTGGAAGTCTGTATTTCGATAAATCTGGATGTGCAAGGGTCTTCACCCGGAAGCCTTCGTAACTGAGCTGGACAACTATCTGATCGCCAGAGATGTTCGATAACTTCATGAAGCATGAGCCCAGAACCGAGTTGGAGAGAGTGCTCAAGTTCTATTACAACCTCGCCTGCAGCAATGGCTCAAGATCACAGAACTCTGCGTCAATCAAGGCTACAAATACATGCCCCTGAGGAATCTGGAAAAGGTAAAAGAAGCCTCGGAACGCCTCCGGCACGTGATCATCGAAAAGCAGCCCTCGAGAAGATCGTAGCCCGGCTCGACCAACCCCACACGTTCTTCTATCCGGACCCGCCCTACTATACTAAGGAGCACATCTACGAACGTGAGTACACAGACGCATTCACTCAGCATGAAGAGCTGACAGAAGCCTTGAAACAGATCAAGGGCAAGTTCCTGCTCTCCTACAACAACGATCCTTACATCAAGCAGCTATACGATGGCTGCGTCATAGATGAAGTGGAAACACAGTACTCGGTATCTGGAGCGTTCCAGACTGAGATTGAGTTGTTGATTAGGAATTATAAACAGACTCGTGCATTCGATCTTGACAATAATGGCAAGAGATATGGACGGTATCGAGAAAAAAGGGAGGAATCATGATAAAAGTTTTCATAGATTCTAACGTATATCTTGCTTTGTATAGTAGCGTTACAAACCAAGTCTCATTGGAGATGATCAGGCATTTATCAGAGTCAGGAAATCTAATTGTTACTAAACAGAACGTTGACGAAGTTATCAGGAATCGGTATAAACTCGCATCTGAATTACTATCTGAAAAAACCGTTATGCCAGAATCAAAATATCCTG
>JAQUHL010000292.1 GCA_028683635.1 Candidatus Cloacimonadota bacterium | reverse complement strand
GCACTTATGGGCTGGGTGAGAATAATATCTCCCAAAGAACTCAACCGAATCAACAAAATTTTCATGGTGCAAAGATGAGATCGCTCAGATTAAGTAGTGTTTCCTTTAGTTTTGAGTTGTCTTTGGCACCGGCCATTGCCAGATCTGCTCTGCCTCCACCCTTACCATCAAGACTGGCTGCGATTTTACCTACCAGTTTTCCAGCATTGTGTTTTTGCAGTAAATCAGGGCTTACAGCACAAAGAATCGTAAGCCTGCCTTCTGCCTGGTTGAACAGAACTGATATGGTGTTTGTGGTGTTATCTTTCAGGAGTTCTCCCAAAGCCTTGAAATCTCCCGAATTAAGATTTACTACTTCTTTGATTAGCCTTGTACTTCCTGTTTCGAAAGCTTTGGAAACAAGACTATCGAGAATGGATATCAGTTCCTTGTTCTTGAGCATGTTAAGCTCTTCTTCCAGTTTCTCAATTTGGAGATTGAGGCTCTCTATTTTGGTCATAATCTGCGCTTCAGGGCATTTTAACAGGTGTGAAAACTGAGATAGTTTATCCTGAAGTGAAAGAAGGTGAAGTTCAGCATAGAAACCTGTAATCCCTTCAATCCTCCTGATTCCCGCCGCAGAAGAGGATTCGGATGTAATCACGAACAGGCCAATATCGCCCGTGGCAGAGACATGAGTACCGCCGCATAACTCTTTAGAATAACCTTCCACTTCAACTATCCTTACAGTATCCCCATACTTCTCACCAAAAAGAGCCGTTACTCCTTCTGATTTTGCTTGTTGGAGACTTTCAATCCGGGTGAATACCCGCCTGTTTTCACGCACAATCTCGTTTACGGTTTGAGCAATCGATTTTAACTGCACGTGATCGACAGCCTGGAAATGGGTAAAATCAAAACGAAAATATGCTTGTTCGACTAAGGAGCCTTTCTGCTGAACATGATCTCCCAGCACAATGCGCAAGGCTTTATGAAGAAGGTGAGTGGCAGTGTGGTTTCTGCGGATGTGATTTCTGCGGTCAACATCAATGGAAGCATTGAAAGGTTCAGCATTAGGAAATCCAGAGACAAGAATACCAGAGTGAATAATGTAATCCTCCATCCGGATAACGTTTTCAATTTTGATCTGGCAAGAATCGTTTACCATTGTTCCCAGATCTGCGACCTGACCTCCTGATTCCGCATAAAATGGAGTTCTATCAAGTTGAACCTTGATCCTGCCCCCTTCCTGTATGGAGTATCTGAGAATTCTGGCGGAACAGGATGCTTCATCGTAACCCACAAACTCCGTTGCTTCAGGAGTATAAAACTCCACCCACTCCAACTCCTGGGATTCAAATCCAAATTTGGATGCCCTTCGGGCTCTTTGTCTTTGGGCCTCCATTTCTGTTTCAAAGCCCTCAAGATCAATTATCAGGTCCTGCTCCTGAGCTAATATCATGCTGAGATCGAGAGGAAAGCCAAAAGAATCATAGAGCAGGAAAGCATTAGCTCCGGAGATTATGTCCCCAGTTGTTTCAGCAACGATTTCCCTGAATTTCTCCAGTCCTTTATCCAGAGTATGGTTAAAGCGTTCTTCCTCAGCTTTGATAATCATCTTCAGAAAATCTGCTTTGTCATTTAGTTCGGTATAATGATCACCCATTATCAGAATCACAGAATCCACAAGTTTCCACAAAAAGGGTTCCAGAAATCCCAACAATCTACCATGTCGGGCAGCTCTGCGTAAGATTCTGCGTAACACATATCCCCGACCCTCATTTGATGGGAACCCTCCATCTGCAAGAGCAAACACCAGAGTCCGGATATGATCTGCAACCACCCGGTGTGAAAGGCCACCAATCTCCGAATAAGCTTGGCCGGAAAGCTCGGCAATTTTGGAAAGAATTGGAAAAAACAGGTCTGTCTCATAATTAGTGCTTTTACCCTGAAGTATCTGGCAAATTCGTTCGAGTCCGGCTCCAGTGTCCACATATTTGTTTCTCAGAGGGTTAAGCTTTCCAGATTCGTCCCTATAATACTGAATGAACACCAAATTCCAGATTTCAATATATCTTCCGCACTCACCATTGACAGCACATTTATGATTGGGATCACTCTTTTTATCACAAAAATCCTTACCCCGATCATAGTGTATTTCAGAACATGGGCCACAGGGTCCACTTTCTCCCATCTCCCAAAAATTATCTTTATCTCCATGATAGGTGATATGGATGGGTTGGATGTCTGTGTTGTTGTTCCACAAGGAATAAGCTTCCTGATCCGATCTGTGAACTGTGGCATGAAGCTTATCTTTAGGGAGTTTCCAGGTTCCGGTTAGCAATTCCCAAGCCCACTTGATTGCCTCGAGCTTATAATAATCGCCAAAAGACCAGTTTCCCAGCATTTCAAAGAAAGTATGGTGATAGCCGTCCTTTCCCACTTCTTCAAGGTCGTTGTGTTTTCCACCTGCCCGGATACATTTCTGGCTATTAACTGCTCTGCTAACACCTGGTTCTTTGAGACCAAGGAAGATGCTTTTGAATTGGTTCATACCGGCATTGGCAAAAAGCAGAGTATTGTCGTCGATAGGAATTACCGGTGAGGAAGGAATGTAACTATGACCTTTTTGGATGAAGAAACTGATGAATTCCTGGCGAATATCTTTGCTGGAATGCATTTATCCCTCAGCTTCAATATCGAGAGCATCATAGTTTTCCATGATCCATTTCTCGGCAGACCAGGCTGCTATTGCTCCATCGCTAACTGCAGTTACCACTTGCCTGAGAACTGTGGCTCTAATATCTCCCGCAGCATAGACTCCAGGGATATTGGTATGCATGTTTTGATCAGTGAGAATAAATCCTGCAGCATCGAGGGCAATCTTTGATTCGACCAGTTCACTATTGGGAAGAATTCCCACATAGATGAATACACCATCTATAGGTAATATG
>JAQUHL010000291.1 GCA_028683635.1 Candidatus Cloacimonadota bacterium | reverse complement strand
CAAAACCTGACCCTCTCCATACAAGGAGATCAACTGGTGATCGACTGGGCCGAGGTGGATACAGACATATTCGGTAACCCCATTAGCATTAGTTGTTATGAGGTGTATGTGGGAGATCATCCCTATTTTGTCTGCGACAACGAATCTCTGCTAACAACAGTGAGTGAGTCTTCCCTAACTTTGGATGGTGTGATCGCGTACGCTGACCGCATCTTCTTCAAAATCGTCGCGGTGAGCGGCGCCATCCGCAGTCGAATTCCTATGGACAAGTGATTCCATCTTAAGCATGAAGGGGGCGGTACATAGTATCGCCCTTTATCCCAGCCAAACCAAGAGCCATGAAAGATACATCGGCTCAATAGCTTGTTAGCGGAGTGTTGCACAGGCTGGGTATTTATGGCAGGAATCGCTTCGGTCTAACAAACCTTCGTTATTTAGACCGGGGTGGTCTCTGGTCTGGTGTTGGTCTATAAAGGCTTAACCATATCCACAGATTTAGAGACTGTGAGACTACACAAATTTATTGACAGAATTCTAACACTCACCATACTTCATCAAGAATAAACCAGAACTTCTTAAGTTCAAGTGGAGTATTAAAATGAGATTTATATATTTAGTATTTGTTCTTATGTTTCTGATCTCTTGTTTGGCTGCATCCACTACCATAGATTCAGGGAATGTTTCAGGAGTTTGGTATGCCTCCTCCTCTCCCTATCTTGTATATGGTGACATATCAATTCCCAACCTGCAGGCCCTCACAATAGAACCAGGGGTACAGGTCTTATTCCAAGGCTACTACAAGCTCACGGTCAATGGGCGCCTCATAGCCCAAGGAGCATCTGGAGACAGCATTGTCTTCAGCACTGGATCTCCCGAGCAAAAATGGAGAGGCATCATCTGGGAAAACACATCTGCAGTAAACGATTCCAGCTTGTTGAACTACACCATCTTCAGCGGAGGCGATGCCTCTTTGGATGGGACAGACAGCAGAGGAGGTGCATTACGCATCCTCGGAACCAACAAGGTGGGTATCTGCAATAGCCGCTTCCAATCCTGTGCTGCCGGAACCGGTGGTGGAGCCATCTACATTAACAATAGCAACATAAGCATCCGGAATTCAATCTTCAAGAACTGTTTTACGACAGGGAATGGTGGAGCAATCTTTCTTGATTCCGGAAGCAACAGCGCCTCCGGCTCGCTGCATATTTCCGACTGTCTATTCAGTTCCAACAGCGCAAACAGTGTTGGCGGAGGCATAAACCTGAGTGTGGGTAACAATCTGGTGTCCAACTGCTCATTCTATGGAAACTACGCTTATCAGGGCTCCGCAGTGGCTTTTTGGTTTTGTGCTGGGGAAGTATCAGATTGTCTGATGCAAGGCAATTCGGTTTATGATTCCGGAGCGGGGCTCTACATTCGGGACAGCTCGGTTATAGCCCAAAGAAACATTATCCGGGCAAACACCTGGACTTCAGAGTGGGGCACCAAAGCTGTCGGCATCATGGTATCTGGCAGCAATTGCACTTTACTGAACAACACTGTAGTCAACCATCATTCCTTCTTTGCCGGGGGTGGCATCTACATTCTGAGCAGCTTTTTCAGATTATTGAACAATGTAATTGCCAATAACCACGCAGGATATGGTGTTGGAGGTCTCTATGTGGAATCCTGGGATCCGGCGTCTCTGATCCAAAACAATACAATTTGCCACAATTCTTCAGGCGGGACTGGTGGGGTTGAGCTAAAAGGCAGCTTCAAGTTTATCAACAATATAATCTGGGGCAACACTGCAGCATCAGGACAGCTCTATCTCAGAGCAATAGATGCAAATTTGCTCTTCGATTACAATTGTATAGAGGGGGGCATGGCTGCATTTGCCTTTCATCCGGAATGTATCTGGTCTCCAGCCATGTACGGCTCTCACAATACCACCGGATACCCACAGTTTGCGAACCCCAGTGCTGGAGCTGGCTTGGCTTTTGACGGCTATGCTGCAGATTGGAGCATCTCCGCCAGCTCTTCCTGCTACAATAGTGGAGATCCTGCGACTGACGTGAGCCTCTACTCCCTCGATCCAGCAGGTAATCCACGCATAAGCGAGGCTATCATCGATATTGGAGCTTATGAATTCATGAATCCTGCTGTTCCACAAGCACCACAAAACCTCAATATCCTTCCCCTGGGAGCCGGAGCAGCTCTGTTGGAATGGGATCCGGTGAGCCTGGCCCTAAATGGTGCACCCATAACAGTAAGTCATTACACAGTTTATTATGCAGATTCACCTCTAGGACCATGGCTGGAACTTGGCTCTACGTCATCCAGCCAGTATCAGCTTAGCAATCTTGAATTATCCTCCCATAGATTCTTTCTTATTAGAGCTAACTCTGTAGAATAAGCCTGATCAACCAACAGATCGATACATATGTAAGAGCCTCTATTTTATAGTGAGAGACCGTTGCACATCCAGATTTATCGAAAAAAGACTTCCGAATATGCTGGTTGTGAGGTTTATTAATGTAAATCTATTTCCGCCCACCACCCCAAAAGGAGCAGGGCTTCGCCCTACAACCCATTATTCTATGGTCTTTCTTTTGAATTAGTTGCGCTGGAAAAACTACCATGTGTTTCGGATACTTTTGTCATGATCAAATACTGGGTGGGCATCCTTAGCTTCGTGTGAGCTTAGCGTGAGCATAGTGTGAACAATGCGTGGAATTCCACGCATTGTTCACACTATGCTCACGCTAAGCTCACACTATGTTCACATCCTTTTCAGAAGAAGCAGAGATTATGGCAAACTCAAAGGAAGCAACATTGATCTTGACAGAAAGCGTAAGCTTTTTTAGCAGGGATCAGTCACTAACGATAAACAAAGAGGATTTTACTTTGGAGACCATAGAGTCAAAAGCCCTCGCAGAAAATCTGCAGGCAACCA
>JAQUHL010000290.1 GCA_028683635.1 Candidatus Cloacimonadota bacterium | reverse complement strand
GCAGTGTGGTTTCCGACTGCCGTGGGGTTGTATCTTCCTGTGAAGGTGATGCTTTGGCCTGTATTCAGGCTTGCTGGTAAGACAGGAAGGTTTTGAAGCGTCATATACTCTAATCCGGTGATATTGATACTGCTTATGTTGAGGGTTCCTCCTCCTACATTCATCACTGTAAAGTTCTGATTGTGGGTGGTGTTTTGCAATACGGTACCAAAGTTTCTGCCTGTGGGTGTGACCAGATAGATTGGATCTGGACCGATAGGCGTCATGTGAAATGCTGTTTTGGGGAACTGTCCCGTTGGAGTAATTCCTGTGGGAGGATTGGCAGGATCATAAGTTGTGCCATCGGCCTGGACTCTCAAAGCCCGGTTGTTACCGACTGTCTGGGCATAAAAATTGTCCAATGAGGAGAAATAGGTGGTATCCATGGGACGATTCACCATCATCACCAGGTTGCCTCCAGTATAGGGGAAGGGATTCTGCAGGGGAATAGTAATTGTATTTTCACCAGAGGGATAGTTTACGGTTCCATCGAAGACAAGCGTCAACTGTGATGATGGTATCCAACCTCCGCTAAGGTCCTCCAATTGAGTGGATCCCAGCCAGATTTTGGTGGGTTTATTGGGCAGGTTGGTCGAAAAGTTGTTATAGAAACTAAGGGCTGTAATCGTTCCCAAAACACCAAGTTCCGTTGGGTAGTAAAGAGTTTCGAACAACGAATTCATCCAATACATATCCACTGGCACCCTGCTTTGCTCGTTACCGGATCCCACGGTAATAACCATCATTCCTTCCGGCATGACGGTTACACCCAGCATTGGCGAGGCGTCGTTCAGGGAGTTTTGATCTCCGGTCAGAACCACTTTTCCATAGATTGAGGTTGGCCCCTGAACCAGAGGTGTCCAGGGAATCTGGACCTCGGCAGTGGTGGCAGGTGCTACGGTGGTTCCCGCCACAGAACTGAGTTCCACATCGTTGGCATCGAAGAGCTTTACCTGGTAGTTGCTCTGTGGGTTGGATCCCCAATTATAGACGGAGACAGTATAGAAGACCTGACTATCAACTGATGGCGTGGTGTTTCCAGCTATTGCAATGGCTGCCAGGTCATTTTGGGGTATCACCTCGATCATTACGTTGTCTATATAGACCGTTTCATATTGCGAGGAATTTCCATGCTTGAAGGCCAGATAACGTCCGGCTCCGGTATAGGCGGCAAAGGAAATCACATACTCCGTCCAATTTGTAGTAAGAGCCACTGTATCTATTAATTGGAATGTGGCTGCATTCTGAGAATCGGTCATAAATCCGATCTGAACGGTGGCAGTGGTAGTATTTGCTTTACCCCGGAAATTTACCCTGGAAGTATTCACGGGCAGATCATTTGCATAGGGAGGAGAGATCAGCATCAAGGTAGATGCAGCATCTCCCGTGTTATACATCTCTATGCAGTTGGGAGCGCTGTAGGGATTGTTTGTGGTAGATCTCAGATAAGCTCCCATGGTTGTGGTGACAATGCTTGTCCAATCAACTGGCAAGGCAGGTGCAGTTACAGCATCGAAGTATTGAGCATAGGGCAGGGTATAGATGGTTGGATCCAGAGCTGTGGCAGTAAGCGGAATCTGATAGGTTTGCCGGGTAAGGTTGTCCACCAGGGTAATTGTGGCACTGTGGTTACCTGCTTCAGTTGGAGCGTAGTGGGCAGTGAATGCATAGGACTGACCTGTTACCAGAGTCACCGGAAGGGCCGGCAGATTGGGTAAGGTGAAGAATGGCGATCCTGAGATGCTCACGCTACTAAGGGTAAGAGTTCCACCACCTCCGTTGATCACGGAAATCGAGCGGTTGAAAGTGGTGTTCATCAACACTGTTCCCACATTCCACTCTGAGGGGTTGATCATGGCAATCGGATCAGTCCCCAGGGGGGTCATGTGGATCGAGGTCTTGGGAAAAATCCCTGAGATTGTTGGACTATCCGGAGGATTGGCAGGATCATAAGTCGTGCCATCAGCATGGATTTCCCGGCTCCGGTTAGTTCCCACCGTCTGCACCTGGAACCTGTCTTCGGAGCTGTAATACTGGGTGTCCATCGGCCGGTTGACCATCATTACCAGATTTCCGCCTGTATAGGTATAAACAGTTTGTAGGGGGATCAGTACTGGATTCACTCCGGATGAATAGTTTACAGTTCCATCATAAACCAGGGTCATCTGAGTTGAAGGGATCCAGTTTGCAGAGAGATTTTCCATTTGAGTGGTACCGAGCCAGATTTTAATGGCCTGGTTCGGCAGAGTAGAAGTAAACGAATTATAAAAAGTAAGTGCTGTTATATTACCAACCATACCGATTTCTTGCGGGTAATAAATGGTTTCAAACAGAGAGTTGCACCAAAACATATCAACGGGCACATTGCCGATTTCGTTTCCATCACCAATAGTAACCACCACCATACCTTCCGGCATGACAGTAACGTTTAGAGGGGGAGATTGATCGTTGGTTGGATTGGCATCGCCGGCAAGGATCGTTTTTCCTCTGAGGATTACCGGACCTTCAGTTGTGGGTGTCCAGGGGATGGTATATTCAATCACCTGGTTGGGTTGGATTGCCTGTCCTGTGACTGAGGCCAGCACTGTTCCCGTCGAGGTTACGATCTGAACCTGATATGTTGTTTGGGGGTTAGTGCCCCGGTTGCGTACCGACACCACATAGTTTGTGGGAGTATTCACCGAAGGAGTTGTATTTCCAAGGATGGAAAGGGCCTGTAAGTCATTGGGAGAGGCCACAGTGGGCAGGAATTCATATACCGTGCCATTATTTGGATAAATGCTGACACTTGTATTTTCAGCGGTCGTGGAAGCTATTGGGACAGTACCGGGTGTAATACTATAGAACCAGCCCGTTCCACCGGGGCTCATGTTTATTCCGATAGAAGCGGAGGCGTTT
>JAQUHL010000289.1 GCA_028683635.1 Candidatus Cloacimonadota bacterium | reverse complement strand
CGGAGCCCGCCAATGTGCAAAAAACCGGTGGGACTGGGGGCAAAACGGGCACGGGTCATATCTTCTCCTGGGTGCGATGGTTGATACCCTCTTGCAGTAAAGGAATATATGAGCTATGGATAATCCGATAAGAGGGCTGGTACTGTTGTTTGTATGTTTGAGAATGGCTGATGGGAAGGCCACTTTCAATTGATTGAATGATAAGGTCCTGATCTTGTAAGACATCTAAACCCATATCTTTGAGTATGGCAAGGCTGCGTTTCCACTGCTGGAGCATCTCTTCCCGGGAAAGCTCGGTTTCAAAGCGGGATTTGACAATGCATTCCGATATGGTTTCTACCAACCGGAACCGGGGAAATGACAAAGCTGCAAGGTTGATCCGCACAAAGGCTTTGCCATTTCCGATGTCCTGGATAAGACAGCTCTTGTGACCATGCAAATTCCTGATCTCTTTTTCGATACTTTGAGCAATCGAAAGCGCAGAGCCGGTCAAATGCGAGGGTCCATTGTAAGCCTGGTAAACCAGCTTGAAGAGATCCTGCAACTGGGATAGGGGATGAACGCTCAGCTCTTCCTGCAGGATGGCGCATAGATCTGTTTCGCTAAACTCGGGTATCTGGAGCAGCATATACTGTCCTGCCTTTTTTCACCACTGCCTTGATGGAGGAGGGGAAAAGAGCGGGTTCATAATCCAGGGGCGAATCCAGAAGGGTGAAATCTGCCTGGTAACCAGGGGCAAGAATACCAAGTAAGCTTTCATCATGCGAGAGCCAGGCTGCTTTTCTTGTATAAATATCGACAGCTTCTGATATTGAGAGGCGTTCTGAGGGAGTATTGTGATTCATAGCAGCTTTAATACCCCTCAGGGCATCGAGCTCTGTGATATACCAATCCGAACCTCCGGTAACCGGGATCCCAAGCTTGAACATGGTGGCAAAACGATTCATCATCCTGGCCCGTTCCGTGCCCAGCTTGCTGGCATAGAAGCCATTTTCTCCACCCCAATAGGCATCGAAGGCTGGTTGCATCACGGCGACTGAACCTGCCTGCCTGATCTCTTCAAGCAGGGAAAGAGGAGTCAGCTCACAGTGGATGATCTGGTGACGGTTATCCCGGAAATCAGCCCTGTTAAGCTCAAGATAGATATCATTTATCTGTTTGATCGCTCGGTCGCCAATACAGTGGATTCCCACTTGCAGGTTGTGCTGGTGAGCCTGGGAGATGAAATTCTTCCAGAATTCATTGGTTTGGTAAAGATTGCCGCGTTCTCCCGCTTTGTCCAGATATGGTGCAGATAGGGCAGCAGTGTGGCTACCAATGGAACCATCGGCCAGGATGCAACCCCCGATTCTGGGGGAACCCGCATCCAAAGCGGCTTTCAGGTTAAAACTTTGGGGATAGATCACATATTCGATGGGAAATTCAGCGAGGTGCGATTTCAAAAAGGAAAAGTGTGTGAGATCCTGTTGAGCATCACCTATCATTGTATGGACGGTGGTAAAGCCACCCCTAAGGGCGATTTCTGCGGCTTTGTGGTAAGCACCCAGAACCATTTCATCATCGGTGTTACGATGGAACCAATAGACGGCGCGGTCATTTGCAGTACCTCTCAAGACGTCACCCTGGTAGTTTTCGAGCTCGGAAATTTGCCGGCGGGCAAAGGAATTTACAATGCAGGAATGACCATCGATACGCCGAAGAATCAGGTTTTTGTCCCCACAAACCCGGTCGAGTTCTTTCAGGCTGGGAAAACGCTTTTCCTTTATGCTGTTTTCATCAAAATGCCAGGCAAAGATACTGTGTAACCCAGAATGGCGGGGATCACTAATGTAGGATGTCAGGGCTTGTAGTACTTCGTCGATAGTTCGACAGGGATACAGATCAAGTCCGCTGGCATAGAGACCTCCTTCAAAGCTGTGAGTATGAGTATCAATGAACCCTGGATAGGCAAATGCACCGTTCAGATCAATCATCCTGGCATCCTGGGGGAGTTTGTCATCCGGAAAATAGAGGGCTTCGATGATGTCACCTGTTACCAGCATGGCAATAGCAGGCGTGGAATGTTCAGTTTCAGTATAGAATTTGGCATTGTAGTATAGTGTTTTCATAATAGTTCCTTGGGGATTTTTTGAACCATCCGGTAAAACAGGTTAACAGGAAAGCCCATCACGTTAAAGTAACAGCCACTGATTTTTTCGATGAATTGCGAACCATAACCCTGGATACCATAGGCTCCGGCCTTGTCAATTGGTTCTTTGGTAGCAAGATAGTAGCTGATCTGCTGGTCGTTCAGGTTAGCAAACTGGACAAGGCTTTTTTCGTAATCACAGAGCATAAAGCTACCAATGGCAAGGCAGATAGCGGAATATACTATATGCTTTTTCCCCGATAGCAAACGCAGGTACTCGATCGCCCGATCTCTGGTTTCGGGCTTACCAAGCACTTTGCCATCACAGAAGACTATTGTATCTGATGCAACAATCAAAGCGTCCTCATCCATTTTCAGGGCGACAGCCCGGGCCTTGTTCGAGGCATGGTGCATCACCTGAAGATATGGCTTCTGGTCCGTGATCAGTTCTTCAATCTGAGGGGGGACACAAAGGCTTTTTAGGCCTAACATCTCAAAGATCTGCTTTCTTCGGGGGGAAGCAGATGCCAGAATGATTTTCTTGTTCCTTAAAACTTTGTGCAGCATAACGTTTATCCTTATTGGCAGGGATACAGAGGGGCTTTTTACGTCAACAAATTTTTCAATACCCCAAAAAAGTCCTTGCCTTAAAAGGGCTCTCTTTTATCTTAGCCACATAAGAAAAAACAGAATCCAGGAGGATTAAGAATGGAACGTATTCACAACTTCAATGCGGGACCGGCAGTGCTCCCGGAAGAAGTCATGCGGGAAGCCCAGGCAGATTTCTTCAACTACAAAGGAATGGGGCTCTCAGTG
>JAQUHL010000288.1 GCA_028683635.1 Candidatus Cloacimonadota bacterium | reverse complement strand
TAATCCACAATTGATACATTTGTCATAGTCAATGCGGGCGAGGTTGTTTTCCACAGTGATGGCCTGAACCGGGCACTTTTTGGAGCAAAGACCACAACCGATGCAGGGGCGGTGGTTTCCACAGTTTTGTTTGGCAAGAGGACCCTTGTCCTGGGAGGAGCATTTGATATAGACATTTCGTTTGGCAGGCACCAAATGGAAGATACCACGTAGGCAGGCCCGAACGCAGGCACCGCAGGCGGTACACTTATTGGGATCGACAATTCTCATGCCATGTTCATTGATCCAGATGGCATCGAAGGGACAGGCATTTTTACAATCGTTGAAGCCAATACAGCCCCAGGAACAGGTGTTTGGTCCATCAGAGATATTCACAGCCGATTTGCAGGATTCAATTCCCTGATAGGCATATTTCCAGTTTGTATTGTCGTAGCCACCTGAACTGCAGAAGGGGACGGCGATCATTTTGTCCGTAATCACGGCATCGGTACCCATGATTTTGGCGATCTTTTCAACTGTGGCGGGACCACCGGGTGCACATTTATTGGTTTCCATTCCCAGGCGCACAATGGCATCCGCATATCCGGCACAGCCGGGAAGTCCGCAGGATCCGCAATTGGCTCCGGGAAGAGCTTCCGTGATCTGTTCGACCCGGGGATCGATCTGTACTTCGAAGACTTTGGAAGCGATGGCAAGAATCAATCCAAACACCAGCCCCAAGCCACCGATGATTATGACGGGTGCGCTGATGTTACTCATCAGGGACGATTCGAGAATGATGAATGTAGCAGGTAATATATACATCAGGTTCCTTCCTTTAGATCTTGAAGCCCATCCAGCCATAAAAAGCCAGAGCCATAATTCCGGCAAGGATCAGAGCGATCGGCATGCCTTTCATGCTTTTGGGGAGTTCGGAGAATTCCAGGCGTTCACGAATTCCGGCCATAGCCAGCAGCACCACAGTGAACCCAACTCCGGAGAGCAGGCCATTGAGGGTGGAATCCAGGAAATTATACGGGGTTATACCATCGGCATGGAAGGCTTTGGTATTGAGGATGGCCACACCCAATACTGCACAATTGGTGGTGATCAGGGGAAGATATACACCCAGGGATTTATAGAGAGCAGGGGCATTCTTTTGGATCACCATTTCCACAAACTGCACCAGGGCAGCGATGGTGAGAATGAAGCTGATGGTTTGCAGATACTCAAGGTTGTATGGGATCAGCAAATAACGGCGGATAAGGAAGGTGAAAGCAGAGGCCAGGGTCATCACAAAGATCACGGCCATGCCCATTCCAAAGGCGGAATCCAACTTCTTTGATACACCCAGATAGGGGCATAGGCCCAGGAACCTGGAAAGAACAAAGTTTTGGATGAAGATGGCAGTCATCGCCATCACAAAGATTTGACCGAGATAGCCCATCATTTCCTCCCTTTAATAATATTGATCAGTGCCATCAGGAAGCCGAGAGTAATGAAGGCTCCAGGGGCCAGAATGGCAATCAGCATTGGATCGTAGGCTTGGGGCAGGACACGAATATCCAGCCAGGTGCCATTTCCCAGGATTTCCCGGATGGTGGCAACCACTACCAGGGCAAGTGTGAATCCCGCCCCCATCCCCACGGCATCGGCAAGGGAATTAAGGGCGTTGTTTTTGCTGGCAAAGGCTTCCGCTCTTCCCAGGATGATACAATTCACTACAATCAAAGGGATGAACAGGCCCAAACTTTTGTGCAATTCGGCTGCATAGGCTGCCATGGCCATATCGATGATGGTGACAAATGCTGCGATAACTACTATATAGACGGGTATGCGGATCTTGGGAGGAGTCACACCTTTAATCAATGAGATTATGATATTGGAACAGATCAGGACGAAGGTGGCTGCCATTCCCATTCCCAGACCGTTTTTGACGGATGTGGATACTGCGAGGGTGGGGCACATGCCCAGCACCAGCACAAAGATGGGATTATCTTTGACAATGCCTTTGGCAAGTTCGCTGAAGAACCTCATTTGTCACCTCCTGCAATGAGAGCTTTTTTCAGGATGGCAATCTGCTCCCGGATGGAATTGGTGACTGCCCGGGTGGTAATCGTGGCACCGGTGATGGATTTGATCTTTCCACCATCCTTATCCACGAAAAGATCTGTTTCACTTAAGCCGGCATACATATCGAAATATGCCTGATCCTGGCATTTGGCACCCAAACCGGGAGTTTCCGCCTGGTCAATAATCTTGATGGCCAGCACCTGGAAGAGGGTATCGACGCCCACCATGGTTTTAATTCTGCTGCTATAGCCAGTGCCTTCGGAAATGAAGGCATATCCATTGGTGGTGCCACTACTCTTATCAATGGCTTTATAAAAGCTGAAAGAACTATCTGCAGATGACATCAGGGTAAAATCCGAATTAGGGATAAGCTGTTGGCGGGTTTGTGTTTCTTCCAGTTCCTTGCGTTGGCTGATCACCGGGGCGGTGAGGCCGTTCACATAGGCCAGGATTCCGGCTGCTACAGCGCAGAAGATGAGGAGGATAAACCCAAGTTTTGCATAATACATCATATTGCTTGCCTCCCAAAGGGTTTGGGCATGGTTAGCCGGTCAATCAGAGGAGTCATCACATTCATGAAGAGAATGGAATAGGACACACCTTCCGGGTATCCACCCACGAGGCGGATCAGGATCGTCATTACTCCGCAGCCGATGGCAAAGATGATCCTGCCATTCTTGCTTAAGGGAGTGGTTGTATAGTCGGTTGCCATAAAAAAGGCTCCCAGCATCAAACCTCCGCTGAAAAGATGGAAAAAGGGCAGCATGATCGAGTATTCAGAGCCTTTGATTCCACCAAAGACGAAACTCAGCACAAAGACGGTCCTGATATAAAAGAGCGGGATGCGCCATTCGATGAGGTTCTTGTATAAAAGCCAGGCCGCACCGAGCAGCAG
>JAQUHL010000287.1 GCA_028683635.1 Candidatus Cloacimonadota bacterium | reverse complement strand
AGAGTAACCTATCGTGCGACCGATGCACCCCTATCCTCGGTTTTTACAGCACTGTCACTGCAAAGTGGAACCAATATCGTCCTGGCAGTTGATCAAGCTGCCGGAGAGAAGGACGACCTTCGCAGGATTACTATCAACCTGAACGATGTTCCGATCGAAAGAGCGGTATCACTGGTTGCCATGAGCGCTGGTTTATCCTACCGCGTGATTGGGGAGAACACTTTTTTGGTGGGTGACAAACAAAAGATCATGGAAGAAGCCGGAGAACGCAGCTACTTCCTGCCTCTAAAGAACGTTGACGCCGCCAAAGTTAGCAAAGCCCTCGAAAATTCTGCTGCTAAAATCTCCGCTGTGGAAGGCCAGAATGCCTTGATGGTCTATGCGAACCCTGAAACCTTCACTCAGTTGAAGGATATGATCGAGGTAATGGATCAACAACAAGATCAGATAGAAATTAGAGTTCGTTTGATCGAAATATCTTTGACTCATGCCAAGAAAGTGGGTATCGATTGGTCACGTTTGAACCATCTTACCACTATCCTGGCAGAAGATCCTGTGAATTCAAACGGTGCCGGCTTACCCTATAATTACTCAGACGAGACCGGTTACCTGCCTCATGGTGATCCTGCAACATTCGAAAAACTTCCTGACCAGCAGTATTTCCAAAGAATCAATGGTTTTGATGACATGTTCCATTTCAGCCGCCAGCTTACCGCTTTCGATATTACCATCGATTGGCTGCTGGAAAACAATGCTGCCAAACTGCTTACAGATACCCGTGTAACCGCCTTGAATGGTGAAGAAGCAGAAATTCATATCGGGGAAGTGGTTCCCTTTGTTGTTACAGATAACGACAAACAGATCCAGGTGGAAAGAGAACAGGTGGGAATCTTGCTCAAAGTAGTCCCTTCTGTGAACAAGGAAGGTAAAATTACAGCTCAGATTTCTCCTGAAGTAAGTTCTGTTACCGATCTGGTGGGCGGATATGTGCCCCGCACCAAAGTGCGCAGGGTTTCCACGACTGTCACTGTTCCCAACGAGCAGAAAATCATCGTGGGTGGTCTTTTGAATTCCACTCTTACCCAAAAAACAAACAAGCTTCCCTTCCTTGGGGATTTGCCCTTTATCGGGAGACTTTTCCAGCACCGTTATGAACTTCTTGAAAACACGGATCTGATTATGGAAATTACACCCAGATTGGTTGCCATGGACAAGAGTTCACCCGAACCCAAACTTGATGAGAAGCTTACTCGCACTTTGATTGAATTTGAAGATGAAGAAGCCGAGGAGGAATAATGAAAAAATCTCCTTTTATCATCCAACTCTTTGTCATTGCAGTTATCTTGACGGTAGCCTTTTCAGCCTCATGCGACAGACGCAATCCCCCTGTAGTCATTCCTCCGGCTCCAGAACCTGTGTCAGCTTCCGAGCTGAGATTCATCACCAAGATGGCTGCTTCTGTCGATACAATTTATGCTGATAACAACATCACCTTCTCCACCATTAGCGTTACTGTTAAAGATGGTGATGGTTTTGCTGTACCCAGCCAAATGGTCCAGTTCAAATCTGATATTGGCAGATTGCTGACCAATGTAGCTACCGATAGTTCCGGGGTTGCCACCACCACATTCTGGGATGATGGCGATATCGGAGAAGCCACCATTCTTGCGTTAGTGAAAAACTACGCTGCTGAGTCCGATTCAGTTGTTTCTGAGGATTCCGACACCATAAATGTTACGATCATTGATGTTCCTGCGATTGATTATGTGAGCTTGGAAATACCCTCAACTCTGATGACAGTTATGCAATCCATGACTGTTTCTGCCAGAGCCAAGAATGTACTTGGGAACGACGTGCCTGATAACACCCTGATAACATTTACTGCGGGACGCGGTTACTTCGTTGATGCTGAAGGAAATACCATTGGCGATGCCATCGTGGTAAAAACTATCAACGGCAGAGCATCGGCTACCTATAATGCTGGTCCAATATCAGGAACCGGCACTCTTACCGCCAGCCTGTCGGATGTCGAAAGCTCCAGAGTATTGACCATTGGTCCTGATCATCCCTTCTCATTGCTGCTGTACTCTCATGTGGGTGATTTACCCGATCCCCCGGAGGCAGATTCCAGCTTTGTGGGAGATCCCACACCCATCTGGATGAGAGCATATTTAAAGGACAAATACAACAATGTATGTCCCCAGAAACCAGTTAGGTTTACCACAGATCTGGGAACCTTTGCCAATACAACCCAAACTTCATCCAAAAACACAGATGGGAATGGTATGGCGCAGGTGCGTTTCACTCCCGGTCTTTCTGCTGGTGCGGCAACTATTAATGCCTATGCCAATAACGATACCCTCAATGTTCAGAAAATCTTCAATGTGATATCTGACGATATCTATTCCATCACTTTTACCCAGGCCGGCCAGATTAATTTGCACGTTGCCAACACTGGTGGAACATCCTCTGCCGTTCTGAGGGTGAAGCTCAATGATATCAATGGAAACCTGATCGATACTTCACAGCAGGTCTTTTTCAAGATTATGAACAACCCTCCTCCTGCTGGAGCGAACCTCAATAATGCTCCGACATCTGAAGAGGTAGAGGTTTGGTCAACCGGAGGAGAAGCAGTTATCTCAGTCAATAGCGGAACCGAGCCTGGTGTGCTCTCCATCAGAGCAAGATGTACGAACAATGCCGGGCAGAACATTACATCCACTAAATCCAACATCGTGATCTATAGCGGTCCTCCCCATGCTGTGATTCCCTTCATCAGCGGATATGCCTCAGGAACCGCTATTGGTGGAGGTGTATGGAGAATTGAAGCCGGCGCTACTGTGACCGACTTGTATGGAAACCCAGTGCAATATGGGACAGCTGTATGGTTCAGCTTACCGAACCTGACCTTCAATTGCCAGGTTGGTGCTGATGCCTACACGGGTAA
>JAQUHL010000286.1 GCA_028683635.1 Candidatus Cloacimonadota bacterium | reverse complement strand
ACTTATGCGGGGCTGTCTGAAAGGGTGGAAGAATTTGCTACCCTGTATGGCAGCTTGAAACAAAACCTGAGCAAGCTAAACAAACTTAAAGAAGAAGAACGCAAAAATGCCCAGCTCCGGGAACTCTATGAGTTTCAGTATGAGGAACTTACCCAGGCAAAATTGAACCTTACGGAGGATAGCAAACTCCAGCAGTAATACGACTATCTTTCCAAGGCCAGGGAGATTATGGAAATATCCCTGGGTATTTATAGCTCCTTATATGTTCAGGAGGGTTCCGCCTATGACAAGATCAATCAAGCCCTGTCCCAGTTGAACCGCTATTCGGAGCTAAGCCCCAAACTATCCAAAATTTGCGAAACCATCTCGGAAGTACTGGCTGGCATCGAAAGTTCCGCCATCAATCTGAGAGATTTGGGAGAAGATGTCTCCCACGATCAATCCAGGCTTTCGGCCATTCGGGAGAGGCTGGATCTGCTCAATCAATTGATGCACAAACATAAGTTGGCTAATCTTCAGGCTTTGCTTGAACACCGCGATCAGATAGCCAGCTTCCTCAAAGACTATTCCACCCAGGGCAGGCAGATTGACGAGCTTGAGCAAACTGTTAAGAGCGATTTCATTATACTGAAAGCAAATGCTGACGGGCTTAGTTCTGCAAGACAGGAGGCTGCCCAGCGCTTGTGTAAAGATCTGGAACAAAACGTTCGTAATCTGGCGATTCCGGATGCCGTCTTTCAAATTCGCATTGACAAAAAAGCAGATCCTGAAAAAGATCTCTGTGAATACTTAAGAACTTGCACCGAAAGCGGAATTGACGAAGTGGAATACATGTTCAGTGCGAATCCCGGCAGTTCAATTAAGCCTTTGAAGTCGGTTGTTTCAGGTGGTGAGCTTTCCAGAATCTTGCTGGCCATAAAAAGGGTGCTGATTGGCAACATCAGTCCCAAGCTCATTATTTTGGACGAGATAGATGCAGGAATCGGTGGTAAAACGGCGGATTGCATTGCAGAATATATCAAAGCCATTGCCAAGTTACACAGAGTGCTGTGTATCACACATCTGGCTGCGATTGCCGCCGGGGCTGAGAACCATATTGCCATCAGTAAACAGATTGTGGGTGGAAAGACAAGGGTGTTGTTGGAATCCCTTGACAAACAATCCAAAACCAGGGAACTGGCAAGGATGCTTTCCGGGCTCGAATCCGAGGTGACCCTGAAGCATGCAGAAGAATTAATGAAAAAGCATAAACAAAGAGGTTAGAGTGAATAAGAAAAGTAAAAGCAGAGTAAGAGGAGTAGCGATCCTGGTGATCTTCCTGGCCCTGGCCATAACGCTTTTTAACTTTGGAAAGAATCAGCGGAGTACCAGTAAAGCCTCCGATTTCAAAGAAAGCAAAGATGAATTCGAACAAAAGAGGAAGATGGTTCTCAATTCTGCTTCATTATCTTTGGATATTATCAATCTCGACCAGGCGAAAGAAGAGCTTCGCAGCCTCAGGTCCTATCACAAGGGAGATCTGTTTCACACTTCCGAAAAGGGTAATAGCCTTGCCTATATCTATTACTTTGCTCTCCCGGATTATGACCGCATTATTGACAAGCTTTCGAATAGCAGCAGTGTGAAAATCATAAATAGCAATTCCACACCCGGATCCGTATCAGCTGATGAAACTGAATTACTTACCCGCCTTGAAGGCTATAAAAAACAGAGGGTTACACTCCTGCAAAAAGAAAATCCCACTCAGGATATTCACGAGCAGATCGACCGGCTCAATAACGACATCGAAAAGACCAGTGAAGAACTCCAAAAAGTCAATTCCAAGGATAGTGTCCTTGTCTATTTTTCTGCGTTTCAGCAGGTGAAGGAATTTACCCTGCTCAGCACTGGAAAAACCTTGCTCTTAGATTTCCTGAAATGGCTTGTGGTGCTCTTCATTGGCGTAATCATTGTCTATTTCGGAACCAAGCTGATGGTTTATCTTCTGGCTCTCATGGGTATAAAAGGTTTGGGACCTACCGGAGTAAACTATGGCAGCGGTTACAATTATACCGGTTATAAAGGTTACAAGGGATATGATTCCTATGGTTATGGAGGACACTCCCACAAACGTAAAACCAAAAGAATCTATAAAGAAAAAGAAGCAAACGATACCGAGAACAAAGAATAACTTCCTCAAATAGGGGGATTTCATGGAAGCATGGATGATCTGGATTCTGATCGGAATCCTCTTTATCATAGTCGAGATATTTGATCCGGCTTTCTTTTTTATTTCGCTGGGGATCGGTGCATTGTTGACCGGACTGATCTTGATCTCCGGCTTTGCAGTGGATATAGTCTGGTTGCAGATTGTAATTTTTGCCATCATCAGCTTTATTGCCTTTCTATTCATGCGCAAAGTTGCCAGGAAGTTCTATAACTCACCACAAACAGAGACCAATGTATTTGCTATGAAGGGGAAAACCGGCCACGTTACCAAAACCATCGCCTCTGAAGGTAAGGGCTATGTGAAGATTGGTGGAGAAGAGTGGTCTGCAGTTGCGGAAGATGGATCTGCCATTGAAGAGGGTGAGAAAATCATCGTAATAGGCTTGGATGGTAATAAAGTAATAGTTAGGAAAAACTGATTTCTTTGCTACATGAGCTATCCTGAATCTATACAGCCAAGGGTATCTGTGATTGTGGCAAGCTACAATAATGGCAGATACTTAGGTAGGTGCTTACAGAGCCTTGGAGTCCAGAGTCTGCAAGATTTTGAGGTACTGGTAATTGATGATTGCAGCACGGATGACAGCAGGGAAATCTACACTTCATTTTCTGCCAATGACCCTCGTTTCAGATATCACGAACTGCCAGAAAACAAGGGAATAACCTATGTACGCAACATCGCCTTTGAGTTGGCTAAAGGAAAGTACATTGCAGTGCTGGATGCAGATGACATAGCCTATCCAACAAGGCTCGA
>JAQUHL010000285.1 GCA_028683635.1 Candidatus Cloacimonadota bacterium | reverse complement strand
GCCGTTACCCGATAGAAGGCTTTCTCCACTGGATTGGGATCCGTGAAGCTCAGGTTTGTGGTTGTGCCAATCTGTATGTACTCTCCTGCGGGAGAAGCGGCTCTGTAGATGCGATATTCAGTTGCATACTCAATGGCCTGCCAATTAAGGACTGCGCCTGACTCCTGCAGGGAGATCTGAACCACGGGTATGTTCAGGGTAGGTAAAAATCCCGTTCCGGAAAGACCTATGATGAGTTCCGGTTCATTGATTGCGTTGCTGGCAATGACCAGATCTCCGCTTACAACTCCAGCGATAGTGGGGACGAAAGTGATCTGGTATTCTGCTGAGGCATCCGGTTCGAGATCAAAACTCAGGGTATTGCGGATGATGGCGGCACTTCGGCTGGCAGAGGATTGAGCGCTTCTTTGCCCGGAAACAGCAATTGTGAAGCCGTCTGGGCTGGTGATGGTTCCACTTAAGATCTGATCCCCGTTATTGGTGATGGTAAGAGGAAGCGAAACTGCGCTTAAAATCTGGCATAGTCCAAATTCCAGAGAGGATTCAGAAGCCAGAATCTCGGGACCGTTATACAATGGTTGCAAGGCAATCTTGAGGTTGGGCCTGCGGCTGTTCACACTGCCTCCAGTAAAGACACTTGCCTGGATAGCAGAATCGCTTACTACATAGCGGTACCCGTTTGTATAGTTTGAATACTCCAGAGTGCCGGTGCGTGACCATTCGCTGACCATACCAAAGGAGGTATCAAACACGATGTTATCTGTGCCATTCCAGAGGAAGGGAGTTTGGAAAACCAGCATATCCCAGCCCCCGGCTGCGGGCATATATGTATCTGCTGAATATACTGTTACCAGGCCATCTGCAGTTTGCCAACCCTGAGCGTTTGAGGCAGTGGTATGTTTAATTCTGACCAGATAATTCACCAAAGCGAGGCTGGGGGAACTGGCGACATTGAAGCCTATCTGCGAGATATAAACGGGACCAAAGACACCAGCAGCGTTGAGTTCGTCCGCAGTGTAAACAAACTGGCTGTGATTACTTTTATAAGTCAGGTTTATGGGACTGATATAGTTATTGGCAGTTATCTGGTTTTCGGTTCCCAGTATTGCAAAACTAGGCATAGTGGGAGTTGCCGTGACAATATTGGAGGGATCAGATTCTCCATCCGGAGAAGCATATATAGCTGTTACGTAATATGTATAGGTAGTTCCATTGACCAAAGCCAAATCTTGATAATATGTCTGGCTCACCGTTGCTATGGCCACTGAGTTCCTGTAAACCTTGAATCCTGAGGCCAGCCGTGTTTCAGCAGCGTTCCTTTCACCAGATGATCTTTCCTGGGAGTAGTTCCAACTCAGGGTTACAAAGGCATTACCGGCAGTGGCGATTAAGTTCGAGGGTGAAACCAGGTTTGGAGTGGCGGTAACGGTTTCGGTGGGATCTGATTCTTCTGTGCCATAGACAGCTTTCAGGTAATAAGTATAGCTTGTGCCATTAACAACCTGCAGATCGGTATAGGAAAGGGTTGTAACGGATGTAAGCAAAGCGTTGTTTTTGAAGATTTTGTATCCTGTCGGGGTTCCGGATACCGGAGCATTCCAGGAAAGACCAACTGATTGATGGGATGCATATGCAGTAAGGTTTCTGGGTGGATAAAGCACCTGGGCAGGAGCATAGACCTTGATTTTCAGGTTTGGTCTGGCAGTGGTAGCATCGAGTGTCGTGGGTTGAGCTTGATCGCTTCTTTGCTGCCTGGCCCGGTTCGACGCCAAAGTCGTAGCATACCAGTAAGGATAGTTAGAGATCCAAGCCTGATAAGCTTTGACGATCAGGATCTGCAGATTTGAAGAGCCATCGTATTCGAACATCGGGCTCAAGTTCACTTCCATCCATCCCGTTTCAGCATTGTTTGGAAAGCTTCCACTATAGACTTGCGTGTAACCGGTGAGGTTGTAAGCTCCGGAAGAAAGGCTGGAATCGCCGGTATGTTTCAGATAGATACTTACTGCCTCAATCGGATTTGTATCACTACCGCTGGCTTTGTTGAAGGCGATGGATTTGATATTACCTATGGTGTTCAGTTCACTGGCCGTATAGATCGCTTCAAAGGTGGAATAGTTATAATAGCGATCCAGAGGATAGGTCTGGGAACCGGTTCCTGTGCCAACCACAATCTCCTGTGGCGCACCGACTTCCAGGCTGAAGTTCCCGGTCAAAGTGCTTGTCCCAGCCACAGTATGAAATCCCATAGTGGCAAGTGTACCGATGACCATGCCTGAAGAAGCCTGGATATTGAAGCTGAGATTGGCAGTTCCGCCTCCGGAGATGGCTGCGAAATCCGAGCTGGCACTATTGATTGTGATTCCCGCAGTTGAGCTGGTAAGGGTGCAGGTCCCGGCCGGTGAAGGTGCTCCTCCGGTGTTGTGCAAGGGCATAATCAGATTCACTGTTTCACCAGGGTCAAGAATGTTATTTCCGTTGCCGGTTACTTCCTGCACATACATTTCACCATAGCTTAAGATGGCAGTGTTGATCAAGAGGCTGAAATCATAACTCCAGTTTCCTTCCGTGCTTGAGATCTGGAGGCTGAATTGCGCCTGATAGCCATTGAAGGCAGAGCCTGAGACCTGGACGCCATAATTGGTCAGCGGCAGGCCATTGGATTGGGCTGGAATCGTCCCATAGCCAGAGGAGGATTGGGTGATAGTGATATATGGATCTATCGAACTAAGAATTGCAGAAACGTTTGAGGCGTTTTCGGTTCCAATGTTTCCCAGCCTGATGGCAAGCTGGGCAGCTTCACCAGGTTCGAGCAGGTTGTTGGCATTGAGATCGATCACGTTCACCTGTTCGATCATGATATATGGTGTATTGATAGGAACAGGGCTGGTGGTGATAAAGAGGGCTTTTTCATTGGAAAGAGCTCTTGCAGCGGTGGGATAGGTATTATTGAAAGTATATTCCAA
>JAQUHL010000284.1 GCA_028683635.1 Candidatus Cloacimonadota bacterium | reverse complement strand
GTCGAAGGAATCCGGGTCTTTATGCTGCCCGAGAAGGATAGGATCGAGCATCTCAAAGAATTTGCCCTCAACGAGCTTTTGGAAATCCAGCGTTTGAGCCTCGAAAAATTCGGAGTCTTTTTTGAAGGCTGGGTCTCGGAAAAAACCCTGCGTATGGAAGGAGTCGTCGAAGAAGTCCTTTCCTATCTGGCAGAGGCTGATTGCACTTACGAAAAGGATGACGCAATCTGGTTCAATTCCACCCAGTATGGTGATGATAAGGATCGAGTACTGATGAAATCCGATGGCTCGATCACCTATTTTGTACCGGATCTGGCTTATCACCTTACCAAAATCCAGCGTGGCTATACCAAGCTGATCGATATCTTTGGCCCCGACCATCATGGCTACATTCCCCGCCTGAAAGCTGCCTTCAAGGCCTTGAAATATGATGATAACATGCTGGAAATCATATTCTTGCAACAGGTAAACCTTTATGAGAGTGGCGAACGGATCAAGATGTCCAAACGAGCTGGAAAGATAGTGACCATGGACGATCTGATTCAAGTGGTGGGCAAGGACGCAGCCCGCTATTTCTTCATTGCCAGAAAAGCCAGTGCGCACCTGAATTTCGATCTTGAACTGGCCATGCAGCAAAACAACGAAAATCCCGTGTTCTACTGCCAATATGCCTATGCCAGGATCTGCAGTATCATCAAAAAAGCCAAAAAGGACAGGCTGATTCCCAAGCACTACCGGGCAGAGCATACTGCCAAGCTTACCAAACCCGAAGAACTTGCCATCATCCAAAAGCTGGCGGATTTTGATGAGTTGCTGGTAGCTGTCGCGATTCACCGTGAACCCCATCGCCTTACCAATTACCTGGAAGAGCTTGCCAGCTTGTTCCATAAATTCTATACTCATTCCCGGGTGGTAATCCCCAAAAACAGGGAGCTTACCAGGGCCAGATTGCTACTGATCAGTTGCGTGAAAAACGTGATGCATGTCGGTTTTGAACTGATGGGAATCAGTGCACCGGAAAAAATGTGAGCGAATTGACACCTGTCTTTCGGCAGATGCAGGAAGAGGATCTCGAATACGTCCAGCAAATTGAGCAGGAAGTATATTCCAATCCCTGGCCCTTGGTGGCCTTTGAATCCTGCTATGCGGAAGATTCCTATGTCCTGTTCCTGGAAGGGAAGGTAATCGGCTACGTCTGCCTTTCAGTGGTTCTGGATGAATGTTCTATCATGAACATTGCCATTTGCCATGCCCAGCAAGGCAAGGGCAGGGGAGAGCTTCTCCTTAGGCGGGTTATCACCCTGATGCAGGAACGGAGTGTGCGCTATATCTATCTGGATGTAAGGGTGAGTAATGTGCCCGCCAGATCTCTATATGAGAAAATGGGCTTCAGAAAAATCGGACTGAGGAAAAACTATTATAACAATCCGGATGAAGATGCCATCGTTATGGCGCTGGATTGTGAAGATCTGAAAAAATGAAAGACTATGATTTTTTAGTCATCGGAAGCGGAATTGCGGGTCTGATCTATGCTCTACAGGTTGCAGAACTGGGCAAAGTGGCGATCGTCACCAAAAAAAGCCTCTACGACTGCAATACGGATTATGCCCAGGGCGGGATTGCAGCAGTGCTGGATGTTCACGATTCTTTCGAAAAGCATGTGGAAGATACCTGGGTTGCAGGGGCAGAGCTTGGCAAGAAAGAAGTGATCCGCCAGATCATCCAGGAAGGACCCAAACTCATTCAGTACCTGATCGATCTGGGGACTGATTTCACCCGTATCGATGAGAATTATGACCGGCGCTTGGAAAACCTTTCTCTCACCAGGGAAGGAGGCCATTCTCACCGACGTGTGGCCTATGCAGCGGATTCCACCGGACACCAGATCATGGAAGCGCTCACCCAAAGATGCCGTGAGCATGGCTCCATCGAGATTTTTGAACATCATATTGCCATCGATCTGATCACTCAGCACCATATCAGCCAGGCCAAAGGCTTTCATGCCGGAATCATGTGCTGGGGCGCCTACGTGATGGATAGCGCATCCTATCAGGTGGAGATTTTCCGGGCCAGAAAAACCATGCTGGCTACGGGTGGTGCATCCATCATCTTTGCCCACAACACCAATCCCGAAGTCTCTACCGGGGATGGCATGGCGATGGCAAGATTGGCAGGTGCCAGGCTCGTTAACATGGAGTTTGTGCAGTTTCATCCCACCGCTTTCTACACCACCAAAGGTGAAACCTTCCTGATCAGCGAAGCCTTGAGAGGGGAGGGAGCAATCCTCCGGCTTGCGGACGGATCCACCTTTATGGAAAACTATCACTCCAAGTGCAACCTTGCTCCCAGGGATATCGTTTCCCGGGCCATCGATGCCGAGCTCAAAAAACGCGGGGAAAAATATTGCTACCTCGATGCCACCATGATAGATACGGAAGTGCTGAACAAACACTTTCCCTACATCCGCAATAAGTGCCTGGAGCACGGCATAGATTTCACCAAAGAGCTTATCCCCGTTGCTCCGGCAGCCCACTATTTCTGTGGTGGGATTCTTTCCACCATCGATGGAGTTACCGATATCCGCAATCTCTTTGCAGCCGGAGAAGTCGCCTGCACAGGATTGAACGGTGCAAACCGTCTGGCCTCAAATTCGCTGTTGGAGGCGCTGGTGGTTGCCTATCACGCAGGAAAGCATCCTTCCAACCGGGAAGAGGTGGTTTTCCCCGAGATTCCTCAATGGCGGGAACTTCAGGATTTCAATGAAAATGAATGGGTGGTGATTTCTCACAACCGGGAAATCATTGGCACCATCCTGCAAGGTTATGTGGGGATCCGTCGCTCCCGCAGGCTTTTGAAATATGCACTTTCCCGCCTGGAAAATATCTACAATGAAGTAAATAACTTCTATCAGCACAATGCAGTGCGCCCTGAAGTGGTGGAAACCAGAAACATGGCGATTATCTCCATTGCGGTGATCAGATCCGCCCTC
>JAQUHL010000283.1 GCA_028683635.1 Candidatus Cloacimonadota bacterium | reverse complement strand
GAAGATCATGCATTTGGATAAAATCAAAGACCATCAAAGCACCACAGACAACCATAAATCAATTCCCGCTTCGATCCTACTCATTCAGCATTAGCTTAGTGTGAGCATAGTGTGAACAATGCGTGGATTTCCACGCATTGTTCACACTATGCTCACGCTATGCTCACACTAAGCTACAGAGTTTGGGATGAAGAGAATCTTAAAAGTACGCATAATACAGTTTCCACTTTGAAATTACATAATCAAACGGGGCATGGGGCAGAGCCCCATACAATATTGGGTGGTGGGCGGGAATAGATTTACGAAAATAAGCCTCACAACCAGCGTATCTGGAAGTCTGTATTTCGATAAATCGGGATGTGCAACGGTCATATTATTTAAGTAGCAGGTCGGTAATGCTGAGGTTGAGGCTGTTTTTTAGTTCGAAGTCCCTGTTGAACTCCGAGCCAAAGGCTTGGATCTGAACTTGTCCTTTGAGGGCATAGGGGATTTCGCCTTTGAAGACGCCCTTAAACGCGCTGGTAAAGGATTTCAGGTTGTTCACCTTGAGGATGATGCATCCTTCTTTGTAGAAGATATCTTCGGAGAAGGTGAGTTCCTGTTCCAAGTAACCGCTACCGGCGGCTTTATCGCCGATGAAAATTTGGGTGGGGAGGGCTTTGAGAGTGAAGGCGAGGCCATAGGGATTGAGCAGCAGGAAGCGGATGCGGATTTCAGTTTCGCCCAGCCCCAGGAGGCGAATGGATGAATCCTGGATCTTGATCAGATCCTGCCCGAGAGCAGTGAATTTGGGGATCAGGGCATCGAGGTGTTTCTTCAGGGAGAGTTCCAGAGGTTCTTCAAAGCTGAAGCTGCGCGAGATCCCGAGGGCTTTGCCTTTGCCGCTGCCCTTTAGCCAAAGTTGCAGGGCAAGAGAATGGCTGATCAGCTTGGTGGCCTTGCGGGTATCAAGGCTGAGCCTGATATCGAGAAAAGCGCTGGATTTCTTGGGGATGAGATAGCTTTTTGAGATTCTGGCTTCACCGAGGGGTTTGCGCTCTTTATCCGACAGGTTAAGCTCCAGGCTTTGAATCTCCAGCCTGAAGGGATTGGGATTGGCAATCTCTATCGAGATGGCAAGCTCGGTCTTATCTGGCGAAATCGAAAGGACTTTGATATCCTGGATTCGTTTCATACGTGGTTTGCTCACCAGGAATTTACAGGAAGCAAGGACCAGCATCTGGAGGATGATCAGGCCAATTAAAAGTATTTTTCTCATATATTCTCCCACTCCCGGAACCAAAATTCCAGGGCAATGACGTTAAAAATCATTTCTGCATGGCGGAGATTCCCTTTCAGGTAGGAATCCCATTTCTCATGGATGAGGGCGAGGTTCCAGATACCCCGATGACGGAACTGCTGTGAGTGCAGCACTTCTTTCACAAAAGCTTTCAGTTCCTCTTTCAGCCAATGCCGGTGAAAAGGCGAAGAAAAGATCGCTTTGTCCCTGCGGGTAAAGATCGCTTCCGGCACGAGTTCCTTCATCGCCATGCGATGCAGATACTTGTTATACGGAGCTTTGCTTTTATAGGCGGAGGGAAGGCTAAAGCTGAAATCCACCAATCTGTGATCCAGAAAAGGTACTCTGCTTTCCACAGAATTGGCCATGGACATGCGATCCTCATTGTGGAGCAGCGTGCCGATCGAGGTGTTATGCATCAGGTTATATAGGAAATTGCTGAGCTTGGAACAGGGAAGATCCTCGATTTCGGCAAGGATATCCCTGGTTCCTGCTCTGGCTTTGGCCATGAATTCCCGGTTGAAGGGATTGAAGCGGTAATAGCTAAGTTCCAGTCGGTACAAGGCAGATTCGGACAGGACGCAGGCCAAAAGAGTCTTCAGAGTGCTTTGCAAGAGATGCTTCAGCTTCTTGTCCGAGCCGGCTGTCACAATCCCCCGGATGGCGCTCCCCAGCTGGAAGCTGTGCACAAGATCCGCATAATAGCGATAGCTCCCGTGAGTGTAACCTGCGGAAATCTCGTCGCTGCCCTGCCCATCCAGCAGGACTTTGATGCCTTTCTCCCTGGCCAGCTTCATCACGGAATACTGGGCAGCATATCCCGCCCCCAAGGGAAGATCGTTCATATAAGTGAGCTCAGCAAACCATTCCCAGGCCGCCTTGGCATCCGGTGAGACCTGATGGTTGGGAACTCCGGTGTGGCTGATCACTTCCTGGATCCAGCGCCTTTCATCCAGGGCAGGTTCGATTCCAAAATAAGCGGAGAAGGTGCTAAACTTCCTGCCAAACAAGCTGTTTGCAGCGCATACTATGGCGCTGGAATCCATCCCTCCGCTCAAGCAGGATCCGATATCAACATCAGCTTGCATCTGCAGGTTCAGAGAATCCAGGAATAGCTCCCGGTATCGGGAGGTGGCTTCCGCAAAGCTGAGTTTCGAGCTCTCAAAACTGGCTACATCGAGCTGGTAATATCGCTTCCGGGTGATGCCACCGGAGCTTACCAAAAGGTTCTCTCCAGGAAGTAATGCCTTCAAACCCAGCCAATAAGTCTCCTCACCATAGACCATCATGGAATTGATCTTCATGCTGCGCAGAATCATCGGATAATTCAGAGCCCGGTCATCCGTGTGAGGAACCAGTTGTTTGAGCTCCGATCCAAAGGCAAAGATGCCATCCTGGAGGTGATAATAAAAAGGTTTGATTCCATAGCGGTCCCGGGAACAAAAAAGCTGGTTCTGTCTTCCATCCCATAGAGCAAAGGCCCACATCCCAATAAAATGCTGCACACAATCCCGGCCCCATTTGAGATAGGCATAGAGGATAGTCTCGGTATCAGTGTGGGAAACAAAGCTATACCCCGATAGCTCAGCTCTGAGTGCCCGCCAATTGTAGATCTCGCCATTGAAGACGATGTGCAGATCATGCTCCGGAAGGGACATCGGTTGATGCCCATGCTCGCTCAGATCGAGGATACTAAGCCTGCGGAAACCAAAGC
>JAQUHL010000282.1 GCA_028683635.1 Candidatus Cloacimonadota bacterium | reverse complement strand
TCAAGCAGCTTGAGCTGATAATCTCCATTCAGAAGCTTCTGCTGATCCCTCTGATGATGAGAATCAATGAGTAGTGGTTTTAGTTCCCTGATCAGGCTCAGGCTGATCTTTCGTCCTCCCAGGAAGTATTGGGATTTCCCCTGGGGATTGATGTTTCTGGCAAGAATGAGCTCCGGTTCCGGCTCCCAACCATTATCCCCAAGGACCACTTGCAATTCTCTGTTTTGTGAAACATCAAAGCTGGCTTCCAGATAGATAGGTTGGGCTTTGTCCCAGGCTTCAATGGCGGCGTTGGTATCTCCGAAGATGAGGGATATTGCTCCCACCAGGATGGATTTACCTGCCCCAGTCTCACCGGTAATAACCGTCATACCCTTGCCAAAGCTGAGCCGCTCTTCCTGGACAAACAGATAGTTTCTAAGATACAGTTCGCTGAGCATTATTTCCCTAAGTGCAGCTTGTTTCTAAGGATTTTGTAAAACGTGCGGTTGGAGAGCTTTATGAAAGACACGCTTTCCCGGGCAGAGGTAATGATAACTTCGTCCTGCTCTTCGATCTGGAAGGCATTGACGCCATCGATCTGCAACCAGGCAGGTTCTTCAAGCTGGGTTATCCTCAAGGTAATCTTTTCCTCCGCTCCAAAGACCATGGGACGTATGGAGAGCAAATGCGGACACAGAGGACTGATGATCAAAGCTTGCATTTGCGGAGCCAGAATAGGCCCTCCTGCAGAAAGTGAATAAGCAGTGGAACCAGTGGGCGTGGAGGCTACCACACCGTCGCAGCGGGTGGATAGAACAAAGCGGTTTTGGTTATAGATCCGCACCGTTATCAGGCGGGGAGTCTCAGCCTTGTAGATAACGGCATCATTGAGGGCAAGATCCTGGTAGCTGGCCTTGCCATTTCTTTTGACGAGGCATTTTATCAGCATCCGGGGCAGGATCTTGAATTTCTGGTTGATAATGCTTTCCAGGGATCGGTTAAAATCGTTCAGGGTGCTTTCGGAGAGAAAGCCCAGATAGCCCAGATTGATACCCAATATCGGAGCTGATGTACTAATGGCTATATGCTTGGCACGCAGGATGGTACCATCACCGCCAAAGACAAGAATGCAATCTATCTCCGGCTTCATATCCAAATCCAAAACCTGGGTATCGATCTTATCCGGGTAGTATTGCTGCTGCTCTGGCAAGCAATAACAATTGATCCGGTAATCAGATTGGATCTTGTATAAAAGCTCGTAGATGCTGCTGCGTTCAACGAAATTATTGTGGATCAGGATGGCAAAGTTCTTCATAATACCTTAGCTGGCAGCCATGCTCACGTGCCCTGGACAAGGGAATCCATGATTCTGAGATAGGATATGTGCCGATCCTCCGGAATATTCCCGGCTTCCACGGCATTTTTGACTGCGCAATCTTCCTCATGATCATGGGTGCAGGTTCTGAAATAGCATTTTTTGGCATAGGGCTCAAAGCCTGGAAAGATTTGAGGAATAAGATCCTTATGATCACGATGGAGGTTGATGGTTTTGAGGCCAGGCGTATCTACCAGATAGCCACCGAAGGACCAGGGAATAAGGATCGACTGGGTGGTGGTGTGTTTCCCTTTCTCATTGAAGGAGCTCACCTCAGCGGTGGCCAGTTGCAGTGCTGGTTCCAGCCAGTTTATCAGAGAGCTTTTACCGGTTCCGGATTGACCAGAGAAGACGCTTTCCTTGTCCTTCAGGAGTTCCTTCAGTTCCTCAATGCCAGTGTTATCCACCACAGAAGTCAGGAGGGTCTTGATCCCCGCATTCTGGTAATACTCCATGAGAGCAAGGGCCTCGCTGCGGTCTGTGCAGAGATCGAGCTTGGTAAGGCAGACGATTGGTTCCACATCAAAGATCCTGGCAATGCAGATATATCTATCCACCAACCCCAGCTTCAGGTTGGGCATTTTCCAGGATGCGGTAATGATGATCTGATCCAGATTGGCTGCCAGTATTATTTCTTTCTGAAACTGACCCTCACTGAACCGGGAAAAGGTATTCTTTCTGGCCATGACGTTTTCAATCCGGTAACGAGGAGCAGTGGATATATCCACTTCTACAAAGTCCCCCACCGCAGTCAGTGCCTTGGTACCAAATTGATATTGTCTCAGTCTCCCTCCCAGGGAGCAGGATACCTTTTCCCCTTTCAGATCCACGATATAGTGGTAATTGGTTTTAATCTCCAGGATGCGCCCCGAAAGTAAACTCAGATTGTTCTTCCGAACCTGGGCACTTTTCGTACCCGTCCGCAGGGATTTATACTGCTCTGTATGCAGTTCGTCATCCAAAATATCAAGATCCGGGATGTTGATGGCATGAAACCGGTTCTTGTTTCGAACAATCTTTTTCTTATCTTTCTGTTTCATCCCTGGTATACTGATTAGTTAGGTGCGTTTACTGGTCTTTCAAAGCTACTCATAGAGAGGAGTAAGGTTATCGAAGAGCTCTGCCGAGGCTTTAATCTGGTGTTCATTGCCAACTGCGCAATAATGATTTTTTGTCATTATCGCATCCAGCATATCGGCATAAGCTGCCAGATCCTCAAGCTTGGTGGAAAGAACTTCATTCCTTATCTGTTGACGATCTTCAGCTTTGAAATCCGTGATGAAATCCGAATCTGAGATTCCAGCCTTGGTTTCAGGACTGAAGGGATAATCCAGATCGGAGATAACGCCAATTATATAGCGGTCAAACTCCCATTTTGAACACTTGAAATTGCGGATGAAATCTCCGGCATTGTCATAGACCAGGAGGGTATTATCCAGATTGGGATCCCTATATGAGCAAAAGTATTGATAGCCATTTAGTTCAAAGCCCGAAAAAGCTCCGTAAGCACCGCCCTGAACTCTGATATTCTGGTAGAGATATTCATTTTCCAGGATGTTGTTCAGGACTCTCAGCTTTCCAGTATAGGAATAGCCCTTACGGAAGAAATTTCCACCTTTGGCAACGTATTGAACATTA
>JAQUHL010000281.1 GCA_028683635.1 Candidatus Cloacimonadota bacterium | reverse complement strand
TATAAAGTTCAAAATCTGCTTCCTGATTGCTTTCCCGCTCTTCTGTGTAGCGATGCACAAAGAAGCCATCCTTGGTTCTAAGCTCACCAATCTCATTGCGTTTCAATTTATTGGCCACTTGCCAGAAGATGCTGTCGGCACTGGTGGCAGATACAAAACCCATGTTTCCGCCATTTTCCCTTAGCTGCTCCCGGGAATGTGTCCGCACAGCATTATCAAAAGCCAGCCCTGAGGCAAGCTCGGTTTTCACTCTTTCATAGGAGGTGCGTTCGGGAAGAAAAATCCTTTGCACTTTATATTCCAATACGGGCTTGAGAAATTCTGCCTGGTGCACCCGAAAATAGTTAAATAGCTCAGTTTCACTGATCTGCATCTCAGCCAGACGCTCAGCGAGGAGGGCATTGGCCTTCACTTTTTTGGAGGCATATTCGATTCTTTGCCCGATCTTCAGATCTTTGTTCCAGCCTCTTTCATTCGCTTCTTTGGCAAGGATGGTGAGGTTTACCCATTGTTCAATATATTGTTTCCGAGCCTGGGAACTCAGCGCTTCATATTCTGCTTTGCTAAAGAGCGAACGGAATTCTTCCTCGGTAAGAACATCATTATCTACCTGCGCCAGAATCGGGGAACTGTCCTTTCCACCTTTGCAGGAACTTAGGTACAGCACCCCCACAAGAATTGCCACAAATGCCCGGATAATATAGCGTTTGCTGTTCAATATCCGTAAGTCTCTATAGATATGGTATGGTATATTTGATCTTGATTGAAGGTTTTTTATCATCCGGAATGGCTGGATCGTCAAAGTGCCAGAATTCGATCTCACCAAAATTCAGCATTTCCTGCAAAGAACGGATGATCACTCCTCCATAATTGCTTATATCGTCATTGAGCAGCATCGCCTGAACCTGTGAGGTGAGCGGAATCGAGATCTTATCATCCACAACCTTTCCCTCAAAGGCCTGGCTCAGATTGAGGCTAAATGTGTTTGCCGAAGTAATATTCGCAGGGTTTGTGACTTCCCGGTCCTTCACATAGAAGGGAAAAGCTTTCAGGTTTATGGCGGTGTCGTAATAGGGGTTGTTTTTCACATGCAAAATCAGCTCGGCGGAATTGATGGTGCATCTTTTGCGTTCCACCCGGCTGAGCACTTCCCCGTCCCTGGTAAAAAGAGTCGTATCGATCAGAGCTTTCATATAGAGCCGGGTGGGGAAAATATTGCGCAGCAGAAAGCTGTTATCGGAAATCGTTCTGGAAGGCTGGGGAATCCAGTAGCTATCCATCGAGGCCATGCTGTTGTAGGTTTTGGTTTCAGCATCTTCAGCCACGCTTTCCCGGTAATATATCTTCAGCCTTGCCCCGCTATAGGTCTCCAGGGATTTGATCTCCAGATAGGCAGCGTCACTTGTCCTCTGGGCAAAGCTCAGCTCAATCAGGGTATCTGCCTCGGTGGAAAGCAGGATATTAACTGGAACATCTATTTTAAACACGCTGTCTGCAATCGCACTGGCAGTATTATAGGTCATCCCGGGAATCAGTTCAAGATTTGTATCCAGAATCTGGCTGGTGAGGCTGTCTTCCCAGCTTTGGTTTACTTTGTAGAACTCAAGATTCAGCGGATAGCGGTAAACCGGTTTGGAACGCACTATCGTGAGCTCGAAAAAGGCGGAGTCGATCAGGGCTGGATCTGTAATCCTGGGCAGAGAGCTAAACTTTTGGAAGCTCACTGCCTCCAGGCCACCATGATTTCCGCATAAGAGCACAGTCTCTTTTCCACTCACCTTGCCTTCTGCATCATATGTGTAGCCATATTCAAAATCAAAGTTCTCGGCATACTGAGGCTGGATATCGGAAAAGTTTGTCCCCGTCAGGTTATTCTTTTTGGTACATCCCAGCAGGGCAAGCAGGAAAAGCAGAATCACAGCCATCAGATAGCTTGCCATTTGTTTGTTGTCCTTGATACAGGGTAAACAGGCATCCCATTTAAAAGTCATAATTATTATATCCTATAAGTTTTCTTTTTAAAAGAGTAGATACAGTAGGCACTGTGGAAAAGTGGGTATACGGTCAATACTTTTTTTAAATCCTTGTCCGATCTCGAGTTCGGCAGCCGGTATCCGTGTGGACAAGCTGTGGATAAATCCACCTCGATTTTTGGTTTATCCACATTTTTAACCGGATGAACTCATAAAAACTACTTTATTCACCGCTATCCACACCATACTTTCCACGGCTGTGGATAATCCCCTCATCAAGTTGAAATGGCATAACTCGCCGGGGTATGAGGCAGAGGCTTGGGCTAAGCTTATGTCTTTTCATAGTGCAAATTGGCTCAGCTTCCGCGTATGTTCTTGATAAGCTGTTCAATATGAGCCCTGAAGCTTTCATCTTCACGAAACAGGTTTTCGATCATTTTTTTGGCATGGAGCACCGTGGTGTGATCCTTGCGTTTGTAATATTCGGCGATTTCTTTCAGGGAGAGCGAGGTAATCAGCAGATTTGCCAGATACATCGCTACCTGGCGGGGGACTGAGATATGCTGCTTGCGGGTTTTGTCCACGATCTGCGAGACCGTGATGCCATAGGCATTGCAGACCTGCCGGGTAATCTCGTCCAAAGTGATTTCTTTGCGCACTTCGGAAATCATATCGATGAGGATACTCTTGGCCAGATCGACCGTGATATCCTCAGTGCTCAGTTTGTTATAAGAGGCATAGGCCAGAATCCGGATCAGCGAACCTTCCAGGGCGCGAACACTGGAGGTTATATGATGAGCGATGAAAGAAAATACCTCATCGGAGAGATTGATATTTTCCGGCTCGGCTTTCTTGCGCAAGATGGCAAAGCGGGTCTCGTAATCAGGATTTTTGAGGTCACAAAGCAATCCGCTTTCAAAGCGGGTAACCAGCCTGTTTTCCAGATCGGCAATGTCCTTGGGAGGACGGTCGGAGGTCAGGACTATCTGTTTCCGGTTGTCAAACAAAGCATTGAAGGTATGAAAAAACTCCTCCTG
>JAQUHL010000280.1 GCA_028683635.1 Candidatus Cloacimonadota bacterium | reverse complement strand
GATTGGTGAAACCTATTTTCACTCTCTTGCCTTTCTGTACGATACAAACGAGTTTTTGGATCAGGTAACCATGCACCGTGACCTGATGCAAAGCGAATTTGGTTATAAGACCGAAACCTTCCGAAACACTGAACTTATTTACCAGGACAGTTTATCGGATCTAATTTATGAAATCGAAGGTTTCAAAACCATCATTACCGAGGGCGTGGACCGCGTTTTACAGTGGAGAAGCCCTCTCTATGCTTACAAAAACTATTCAAAAGATCTGAACTTGCTCCTCAAATACTACCAGCTTTCGGATGATATTGCCTTCCGATTTTCAAACCGGGATTGGCCAGAATTTCCCCTTACTGTGGGTAAGTTTGTGAATTGGATTGATCACCTTACCTTATCGGAAGAAAAAAACCGGAACCTCTTTTTGAATCTGTTCATGGACTATGAGACCTTTGGCGAACACCAATGGGCAGAGACCGGCATTTTTGATTTTATGAAACATTTTCCTGGCGAAATCTTGCAAAGGCCGCACTTAGGTTTTGCCACTCCTCGGGAAACCCCGCAATATGCAAATTACCAGCAGGAATCTGTATCGTTTCCGGAACCAGTTTCCTGGGCAGATGAAGAGCGTGATCTCAGTGCCTGGCTGGAAAACGACATGCAAAAAAATGCCATTGAAACTCTCTACGAACTATTCAACAAAATCCGCATGAAGGGTGATGAGCAACTTTTGAGAACTGCTCGTTTGCTTAGTACTTCTGATCACTTCTATTATATGTGTACCAAATATTTCCAGGATGGGGATGTGCACAAATATTTCTCACCATACGATTCTCCAGACCAAGCTTATATCTATTATATCACAGCTCTTGCTGATCTGGAAGAGAGGTTAAACTAATTTATTATGAAAGGAAATGTTCTAATCCTTGAAGATGACCAGATACTGGCTCAGCAGATGGCCGAAATTCTTAAAAGGAATGGTTTCCAAACCAAAACCACCCTCAATAGCGATAGTTTTTTTCAAGAACTGGCCGAATATGATCCGGATGTGATTCTTCTCGATATTTTCCTGGTCGGAAGCAAGCTAAATGGACTACAAGTTCTGAAATACCTGAAAACTGGTGCTAATAAAAATTACAAGGTAATCGTAATTTCCGGCGAGGCATCGAAATCACAGATTGATGAAATCCGAAAACTGGGAGCCTATCACTTTATTGAGAAAGGATCGGGCTTCAATATAAATCAACTGATCCTGCACGTGGAAAACGCTATCCAACTCAAGCTCCAGGAAGAAGAAAACATCGGTCTCCAAAATGATTATATCGGCCTAAAAAAACAATTTGCCCATGCCTTTCCCCTCATCGGTGATAGCCCCGCAATCGAAAGTGTGAGGCAAAAAATTGTTAAACTTGCCCAAGCTGATGAAGACCTGTTTCTGATGGGTGAAACCGGTACTGGCAAAGAGGTGACTGCCAATTACTATTATTTGAACTCACCACGCTTTGGAAAACCCTTCAGAACGGTCAATTGCAGCGCTCTTACTGAGACCCTGATAGAATCAGAATTGTTCGGTCATGGTAAAGGCTCTTTTACAGGAGCAGATAAAACCAAAACCGGGTTTTTTGAAGAATGCTCGAAGGGCGTTTTGTTTCTGGATGAGATCACAAATCTCTCACTTTCCGCTCAATCAAAAATTCTGAGAGCCATCGAAAACAAAGAAATCCAAGTAGTGGGTTCCAGTCTGAAGAAAGTGGATACAAAGCTGATTTTTGCCACCAATTCCGAGATTTCCCAGCTCTCGGATCCGGCCATCTTTAGAAAGGATTTGTTTTACAGAATTGAAGGTAATATCGTTGAGCTTCCACCTCTGCGTGAAAGGGGCCAGGACATCATCCTCCTGATGAATTACTTTTTTACAAATTACTCAGTGAAGTTTGATACTCAGGATACAACCGATCTCACCAAGCTCTGCGATGCGCTTCTCACCTATCCCTGGTTTGGCAATGTTAGAGAGCTCAGAAATTTCTGCAAGTTCATCATTATCAATGAAAAACGGGTAAGCAATGACATCATACTCAGCCACCTGAAACAAAAAATAAGCACTATGCGCAAATCCAATTGTGATCAAGATACGAGTTTCTTTGGTACAGGAAGACTCAAAGACAGTGTGGCAGCTTTTGAAAAGGCATTCCTGATCAAACATTTGAAAGATAATCATTGGAATGTATTCCAAACTGCTTCAAATATCGGGATCGAGCGCACTACTCTCTATAAAAAGATGAAGGCTTTGAACATCCAGGCCCCCGAACAGGATGATACCCCATGAAAAATGGCCTGGGCATAAAAATCCTCGCCTTGTTTATTGCTCTGGTAATCTGGTTTCAAATTGTGTTAATCAGCGAACACACAATCGAACTGAATATCCCCCTAACTCTGACCCAAGTACCCAAGGATGTCTCCATTGATAACTACAGTATACCTTTTTCAATCACAGGACGGGGTTATGATCTTCTCAGGTTTTATCTCAGTAAACCCAGAGCTGAACTTGACGGCAGCGAGATTATGCCCGGCACTACTCAGATCCCAATAACAAATTACAAGATCAATAAACCTGCTTCCTTAAATATCGCGATCAATCCTATCACTTCAGAAAACCTTTCATTGAATGCTGATGTCCTAATCGAGAAAACCTTGCCCGTGAAAACCAGATTCTCGGATTCCAATCTGGAAAAGTATTTCGCTTCCCAGATGCGTATTCTACCCCCGGAAGTGACTGTTTCAGGTCCCAAAAACAAAGTGGAAAACCTAAGAGAAATATATACTTACAATATTAGCCGGAAACTTCTGGAAACCAAAGATTTTAGAATTGACCTGCAGAAACCCGATCCCAGTATTATCATTTCTGAAGGCAGCGTTCAAATCCTGATCCGGGAAATGGAGGTTTCTCTCAAGGTGCTTAATCTCCCCATCGATACTTCTTTGGGGCGGGTTGTGCCCTCTTCAGTAACTGTGAAAATCACAG
>JAQUHL010000279.1 GCA_028683635.1 Candidatus Cloacimonadota bacterium | reverse complement strand
AACGGGCGGCATATCATAGGCAGGGCGTGGAGCGAGGCGTAACCCCTGTACAGGCGCAACCCCACAACCACCACCCAAGCCCCGTCAGGGGCGACAACACTCCTGCTGCATACCAAACACCTTGTCCGGATCCCAATACCTTTTCAACCTCGTCTCAAGAGGGTGGGAAAAAATTTTCAAAAAAGCTTCACAACCAGCATATTTGGAAGTCTGTATTTCGATAAATCGGGATGTACAACGGTCTAAAACAAGTAAGTTACCTAGAAAACAGATTGGTCCCCCAAAAAATCCTGGGCTTGCCTGAAAAAAGATAAAATTTTCCCTACCCTGGCCTAAAGTGTGCGTAAGCTACTATATAATAACATATTAACCAGCTTGTGAACGTCGCTGTTTATCCACGGCTTATGCCTTTTTTGGGGCTAAGTTCCTGAAAAACAAAAAATTTATATTGACAGAAAATCATGAGTTAAATTAGGGAGAATACAAGACGATTTAACATTCCATGAGCCTATCCGATCTATTGGGAGCCTCACCCCGAATGTCTAAATCCCAATAAACTAAGGAGCAGACTCATGGCAGACAAAAATTTGATTTGCAAAGACTGTCAGAAAGAATTTGTGTTCACCGAAGGCGAACAGGAATTCTACAAAGAGAAAGGTTTGACAAACGAGCCTCAGCGTTGCCCAGAATGCCGCAAAATTAAAAAGCAGCAGCGCAACAGATTCGGTCGTCGCTAATCCAGACAACCACAGCTATGATAGCTAAATCGTAATCCCATAAGCAGAGTCACCTCTGCTTAGCGCACAATATCGATGGGGCGGACGCTTGCGTCTGCCCTTGATTTTTTATAGTGGCTCAAATGGCACCACAGATGGCGTTTTCATGCCTTGCCCAGGCATCTAAATATTCCTTGGGGTAAGAAGCTGAAAATGGGCTGTATTTTGGCGAACAATACAGTTACTAATATGAAATGACATAATTAAACTGAGCAAGAGGGAGCCCCATACAATTGCGGCGGTGGGCTGGGCTGGTATTGTGTCATATCAAACCAAAGCTATATATCAGGAAATCTGGAACTGATCCTATGAAACTATATCAGAAAATACTTCAAAAACGCCTTGTCCTGCTGGCAGGCGTCGCTCTCGTTTTGATCGCGGTGGGGATTTTCTATCTCCCCGGCCTCGTCAAACACTGGAAAATGGCTTCCCAAACCAGTACCCTGGAATTAGAAACGGCTGAGTTTACTCCGGTATTGGTGCTTTCTCCCGAAGAACTGCCGGCTTACCAGACCCTTGCCGATTCCCTGGAAGCATTTTATCAGAAGAAAAGCCTCATTCTGCCCAAAGCGGAATTCCCCTCTCTGATCACCTCTCCCACGGATAATTCCCTGCTCTTCATTATCCCCCGTGCCACCTTGGCAAACCCAGCTATCGAAACCAAGCTGGATTTCTTACACCACATCGTCATCGAAAACGAGCAGGTACTGCCCAGCCTGATGACCCTCCTCCGCAATGCCAGGTTCAGGCTGCTCCCAGGCCAATTCATCAAATACCGCATATATAGTATCTAAGCCATTACCTGCCATTATCTGCTGCTTGCGGGTGGTGGCCGTCCTGCCCTCCACCCTTGCTTGACAGCGTTAATCACTTCTTAATCTACCCTTAATCAAGCGTTAATTATTAACGCTTGATTAAGGGTAGATTAAGAAGTGATTTACGCCTTCAAAGAGGGAAGGAGTTCCAAACCCAAATTTTGAATTGAATTTTGAATTGAATATTAAGGACCGTTGCACATCCCGATTTTTCGAAATACAGACTTCCAAATATGCTGGTTGTGAGGCATATATTTGTAAAGCAGTACGCCCATCAGGGGTGGTGACGTCCTCGTCGCCACAAAGTGAGACGAGGTTGAAAAGGCATTGGGATCCGGACAGGGTGTTTGGCATGCAGCAGGAGTGATGTCGACCCTGGCGGGGCTTGGGGGGTGGTTGTGGATTGCGTTATACAGGGGTTCCGCTTCACTCCACGCCCTGCCTATGATATGCCGCCCCTTGGGCTGGATGTCGCGCCTGCCGGGGCTTGGGTGATGGTTGTGGGGTTGCGCCTGTATAGGGGTTCCGCTTCGCTCCACGCCCTGCCTATGATATGCCGCCCGTTGGGCTAAGGTATTCAAAACCACTAACCATTCACCGTTCACCATTCTCAAATATCGTTGCAAATCCCGATTTATCGGATTGCAGTCCAAATATGCTGTTTGTGAGGCATATTTTTGTAAAGCAGTACGCCCATTAGGGGTGGAGACGTCCTCGTCGCCACAAAGCCCCTTGCGGGCGCAATATCATAGGCAGGGTGTGAAGCGAAGCGGAATCCCTGTTTATGGGCACCTCAAAAACACCATCAAGCCCCTTGTGGGCGAAACAATGATATGTGGTACCACCCCATGATGATCTGTCGCCCCTGACGGGGCTTGGGTGATGGTTGTGGGGTTGCGCCTGTACAGGGGTTACGCTTCGCTCCACGCCCTGCCTATGATATGCCGCCCGTTGGGCTAAAGTATTCCAAACCACTAACCATTCACCGTTCACCATTCTCAAAAACCCTTGCACATCCCGATATATCGAAATACAGACTTCCAAAAATGCTGGTTGTGAGGCTTATTTTCTTAAATCTATTCCCGCCCGCCACCCAAAACGGAGTAGGGCTTCGCCCTACAACCCGTTATTCAATGGTCTTTTAATATTGAAATGACATAATCCAGGCCCAACCCACCGCCCTTTAATGAGTGGGGCGCTTCCCCACCCCCCCGTTGAATTGTGTCATTTCAAAGTGGAATCTGTATAATTCAATGGTGCATGGATCGAAGCCACATACAATAATTGGCGGTGTAATACACTTGGATTATGTCATTTCCAGGTAAACAGAGTATAACTCAGAAGGATGTATCCGGGTGGAAGAAACCATGTAAAAGCACAAAGAAATCAAAGAAAACGGGTTTGAAAAATGCCCTCGTTATGAGCAGATGTTTCACGTGAAACATCTGCTTAAGATTCA
>JAQUHL010000278.1 GCA_028683635.1 Candidatus Cloacimonadota bacterium | reverse complement strand
GATAAGGTATGCGACCAGATCTCAGATGCAATCCTGGATGCTCACCTGGCCCGCGATCCTTTTGCCAGGGTAGCCTGTGAAAGCCTGGTTACCGAAAACAAGATCATTCTTGCAGGCGAGATTTCCGCTCATCGTAAACTCAACAAGGATGAAGTGGAAGAAGTGGTGCGAAACACCATTGCCAAAATCGGCTATATCCACAAAGGCAAAGGCTTTGATAATACCGCAGAGATTCTGAACCTGCTGCATAAACAAGAGCCTGCTCTGCATAACAACGAAGGTGCCGGTGATCAGGGTTTGATGTTTGGCTATGCCTGCAGCCAAACCAAAGAACTGATGCCAATTCCGGTACTGCTTGCGCACCGGATTCTGCAAAAGCTGGCCGATGCCCGCAAACAAAAAACCATCCCCAACTTGCTTCCCGATGCCAAATCCCAAGTATCGTTCAAGTTTGCCAATCGCCAACCGGTTGAACTGCCCGTGGTAATCGTTTCCACTCATCATGAAGAGCTCAACATACTGGAATTTGAAGAGATGAAAAACCAGGTTCTGGAGCAGGTGATCAAACCCGCCATTGCCGAGATTGAAGAAAGTAGCGCCAGGATTTTTGATGCCCAAAAATGCAAGATAGAGATCAATCCTCTGGGTATGTGGACCGAGGGTGGCCCAGCCGCCGATACGGGGCTGACAGGCAGAAAGATCATAGTCGATACCTATGGCGGATGGGCACAGCACGGTGGAGGAGCATTTTCCGGAAAGGACGCCACCAAGGTTGACCGCAGTGCAGCTTATATGGCCAGACATATCTCCAAAAGCATCGTAGCCTCCGGTATTGCCGAAGAATGTCTGCTCCAGTTCGGATTCGTCATTGGAGATGAAAAGCCGGTTTCACTGATGGTGGATACCTTCGGCAGTGGTAAACTCCCGGAAGCAGAGATCGTTAGGATCATTGAAAGTAATTTTGACTTGACAGTAAAGGGGATTATTGAATACTTATCTTTGAGGAAACCAATTTTTGGTCCGAGTGCTTCCTATGGCCATTTTGGCAGATGGGAAGATGAGTTCACCTGGGAGAAAGTAAAAAGCATCAGTTGGTAGTATGAATGCACAATGATTTGAAGATCCTGTTTTGGTTATCACTATTTACCTTGACAGTGTTAATCGTTTATGCGGTAGTAGATTATGCATTCGACACCTTGGATAATCCCAAGAACTACCAATTCTACAGGACGATCAAATCCACCTATACTGATGCTCCTTCCAGTGAAGATCCAGACACGAAGCCTGACCAGAACTGGAAGCCCAAAAGAGAGCCCCTGCCCTTTTTGGGATATGCCCATGCCTCGGCGGTTATCATGATTACCGGCATAGTGGTTGTGAGCCTTATGGGTTTCCTCGTGATCTATATTGCCAATAAAAAAGAGTAAAAAATGAGTCTATACGAAAGCTTATTGCACCCGGAAAGCATTTTCCTGATAGCCGGTCCCTGTGTGGTCGAGGATAAAAAGACTATGTTCCAAACTGCCGAAGCTCTGGCAGAATTGGGTTCCAAGCTTGGCATTCCTCTTGTCTTCAAAGCGTCATACAAAAAGGCTAATCGCACTTCCGAGACCTCATTTTCCGGGCTTGGGATAGATAAGGGTCTCAAGCTTCTGGCAAAAATTAGGGAGAAGTTTCAACTCCCGATCCTTACTGACGTGCATGAAAGCTTTGAAGTGCATCTGGCAGCGGATGTGTGCGATATCCTGCAAATCCCCGCCTTTCTTTCCAGACAGACCGATCTGATCCATGCTGCTGCTCTGACTGGAAAGATTGTCAACATCAAAAAGGGACAGTTTATGGCCCCCGAAGATATGGCTCAAGCCATCGAATAGGTGCTCTCTCAAAACAACTTTCAGGTATTGTGCACCGAGCGTGGTTCAAGCTTTGGATACCACAATCTGGTAGTCGATTTTCGCAGTTTTGCCATCATGCATTCTCTCAACTACCCGGTGGTTTACGACGTTACCCACAGCTTGCAAAGGCCTTCGCTGAATAAAATTTCCGGTGGCACTCCAGAGTATGCCAGGATGATGGCCTGCGCTGCAATTGCCACCGGCAAGGTGCACGGCCTCTTCATCGAGACTCATCCCAACCCTCTTGAAGCTCTCAGCGATTCTGCAAGTATGCTGCCTCTTGATCAGCTTGAAGATTTGCTCATTTCATGCCTGAGAATCAAGCAAGCTATCAGCTGAACCTACACATCAAAAAACAAGGAATCGGAAATGAAAAACGGAATCCCGCACAAAACAATGAAGAAACCCGTGATCTGGCATAGCATCAAGCTGATGATCTTTGATTGTGATGGAGTTCTTACCGATGGCAGAATCGTGCTCACCGGCGAACTTCTGGAATCCAAAAACTTCAGCGCTCTGGATGGCATGGGATTCCAGCTTCTGCACAGATCCGGCATGAATTCGGCAGTCGTGACCGGAAGGAGTTCCAAATCTCTGGAACGCAGATGCCAGGAACTGAAGATCCCCTATCTTCTGCAGGGAATCCAAAATAAACTCGAAGCAGTGCGAGAACTCCTTGGCAAGTTGAACCTTGGATTTTCAAATGTTACCTATATGGGAGACGATTGGAACGACATCCCGGTGATGAACCTCGTAGCCCACTCTGCCTGTCCTGACAATGCCATGCCGGAGATCAAGGCATTGGCAGATTTCATAAGTACCCGTCCCGGTGGTTTTGGAGCAGCCCGGGAATTTATAGACAAGGTGCTCTATGCAAAAGGGCTTTATGCAAAAACGGTCGCAGATTATCTTAAGAGCATTTCTTAAAGCAGCCTTACTGGCCTTGTTGGTTGCTACTGTATGGGGCTGCGAAAGGATCAGCCTGAGCCAGAGCTTCCCCTCTCTGGATCGCAGCCTGCCTGATGAAAGCAGTAAAAACGTACAGATCACAGAATATCTAAATGACAGTGTGGACAACGTCATGATTGCAGAACGGGTGGAACGCTTTGTGGATAGACGAATCCTATATGCCTATGCTGTTAAGATTAGCAGTTACAATGAAGAT
>JAQUHL010000277.1 GCA_028683635.1 Candidatus Cloacimonadota bacterium | reverse complement strand
CTTCCGGGAAGCCTGATGGCAAACTCCACCACCTCATCCCGGCGTTTGTATGGTTTGAAGTTCTTTTCATATTGCTCGGGTGTAAGCAGTTGTTCGAGTAGCATCTCGAGTTGCACTTCGCCCAGGAATCCACGGTTTTTTACATTGGACAGCACTTTCTGCAGATTGCCCACATCCTTTGCCAATACCTGCATTTCTCCAAGCCCACGTTGAACCTGCTCAAGGCGTTCACTCACCAGTTTGAAGGATTCTCCCAGGCGTGTTTCCAGAGTGTTGTGGAGTTTTTCATCCACGGTCTGGCGCATCTTTTCGAGCCGTTCTTCGTTGTCTTTCTGGATCTTTGAAAGCTTGTCTTCAGTGGCTTTGCGCAAGCTTTCAAACTCGGTACGCTGGGTTGTGCTAAGCTCATTCAGACTGGCCGACAGGGTATCCGAAAAAGCTTTGAGCGAGGTTCCCAGCTTGCTTTCCGTGGCTTGGCGGAGCGTTTCCAGTTCACTACGCTGGGTCTTGTTCAGTTCCGAAAGATTGGTGGTGAGAGTATGGGAAAAATCTTTGAGGGAAGTACCAAGTTCGTCCCGGTTATTTTTTGCTTCCTGATTGAATTGCGAAAGCAGTTCGCTCCGCATCCGGCCCAGATCTTCTTTAAGCCAGGTAGTGGTAAGTTCAAGATGGGTTCGAAGCTGCTCGATCTGAGGGCTGAGATCTTCGTGTTTGCTTCCCCTAATGCGGTTCAGCAAATAGAAGATCACAGCAAAACCCGAAATGCAGATCAAGAGCATGATGAGATCAAGTGCTTCCATTTATCCTCCCAAGCTGTGTTCATTCCAAGCCAAGGAATTGAATCGGGCATTTCAGAGCAAGTTTTTTTTTTGCTGCCAGCGGAAAGAGTTGACAAATATGGGCTACATATAAAGATCACCCCCAAGGTTACAATTACATGATGGACAACATGATGGATTATAAGGAATTACTTAGAAACGAGATCGATATAGCATTTGGCGATCCAGGACGCAGCCTGGAAGATATCCGGAAAGTGGTAACTGATACTATTGAGAGACTGATCTCCGAACAGCAGTTTACGGCTGAGATTACCATGGATCTTTACCGGATCAAGGATTGGGATGAAGCTCTCAACACAGTTCTGCGTAAGACAGGAGAATTCCTGAGCGTATCTCGAATTTTCATCGTGGAAAAGGACTCCAAAGGGGGGTTTGTGCTCAATTATCTATGGCACGAAAAATCCTACCCCTCGAGCAGTGGCATCACTATGCCAGAACTGGTAAGTGAGCATATCGAAAACTATTTAAATCAACATGAGTACTATTACATTGAAGATAGTGGCAGCATCGATCCTGTCTATTCGGCATATCTGAAAAGTCTCGATATCAAGGCAGCTTTGATTCTGCCAATCATGATGCATGGAGAGATTCATGGTTATATCGGAATGGATGAATGCCGGCAAAGGCGTGCCTGGAACGACGCCGAGATATATCTGATCCGTCTTTTGGCGGAGGTGATGTCTCATGCCATACTCCAGAAGCGGACGCTGAACGAACTAAAGAGTTCACACCATACTCTGGCAACGGTATTGGATAACATCCAGGCCTTTGTGACAGTTATGGATATCTCAAACGATCGTATCCTCTATCTGAACCGCTATGCCAGAAACGTGTTTGGAGATGCGGAGGGTGGCATCTGCTGGCAGCAATTGCATGAGAATCTCACTGGCCAGTGCGCCAATTGCCCACGTCCCGGCGTTGGCAAGTACAAGGATCAGGAAGTCGTGATCCAGGAAATCCAAAACTCAGTCTGGAAAAGGTGGTATCATACCACAAACACCATAATTGACTGGACTGACGGTAAAAAGGGGCATTTGGAGATAGCCTTTGACATCACCGACAGGGTGGAAGCCGAAAATCAAAACAAACAAAGCACAATCCGGTTGACTGAACTTAACCAGACCAAGGACAAGTTCTTTTCCATTCTGGCCCATGATCTGAAAAATCCGCTCTTCAGCCTGATGGGTTTTGCCGAGATCATCCGGAACAGAAGCAGTCAAATGACTCCGGAAGAGATTTCCGAATACTCTGATCTTATCTATCAATCGGCGAGAAACACCTATCAGCTATTGCAGAATCTCATGGTGTGGTCCCAGGGACAGACGGGCAAGCTGAGATTCAAGCCCAACCCCGTTGATGTGAAAAATCTGCTGGAAAACATCATAGAATTCGTGCGTCCCATCGCACAACAGAAAAACATTGAACTGGTAATGGATTGTAAAGCACACTTGATTCTGAACCTGGATCTGAATATGATCACCACTGCCCTGCGTAATCTGATCACCAATGCAATCAAATTTTCCCATTCCAACAAAAAGGTGGTGCTAAGCTTTTACCGGAGGCAGCAGAATATGTGCTTTGATGTGGCGGATGAGGGTGTCGGCCTTAGTGAGGAGGACATCGGTAAGCTCTTCAGAATCGATATTGACCATCGTAGTATCGGCCAGGAGCTTACAGAAAATAAAGGTACCGGATTGGGTTTGATCATCACCAAGGAATTCGTTTCCCAGCACGGTGGCTGCATCGAAGTAAAGAGCAAAGTGGGCGAGGGCACGACCATAACGATCTGCCTTCCGGAAAGTTGTAAGAGCGTGGAGAGTTAGGAGTTATTCCTTCTTGAAGAACTGCTCCGGTTTGAGGAGATCGGCAAAGAAAGCATCGTAGTAGAGAACCAGCAAGCTATCATTTTCAGTGTATAGCACATGGCAGGTTCGGGTATCAGTCAGAAACCAGATCAATTGCTCCGTTTCCTCGTCGTAATAGTTTTCCTTGCCGTGCTGGGCAGCGATCGTATCCAGAACTATCGAATCCATTTCTGCAGTGTTGGAAGCTTTGTAACGGATGAACCAGCCTACCAGTTTTTGAGTTTCGGGTTCCATGGTAAGAACAATATAATCCACATATTCATTGGTTTCGGAGCGGTATTCGAGGAGGTTACCCCGGGTTTGGGGAATATAGAAATCACTGAAATGCAGCTTGGAAGCCGCAGCTTCAAATCTATCTTCATA
>JAQUHL010000276.1 GCA_028683635.1 Candidatus Cloacimonadota bacterium | reverse complement strand
CGAGGTCACTTCCCAGAGCTATATCATCACCCTATCCGGCAAGAACCTCCCCCGCTTGCATATTCGTGAGGATGGCTTGCTGTGGGAGTAAATCAGTTTAGCCCTCTATCATATCTCTCCCATGTCCACATTCGGCTCGATAAATGCATGAGTAAGATTGTATGGATACAATGTAGAAAATGTATGGGGCGCTACCCCATACCCCGTTAGATTATGTCATTTCAATATAAATATGATATTAGTGGAGATAAAATGAACAAAGCCCTGATCCTTATCCTTGCCCTCCTGCTACTGACAGGCATATTGGCAGCTAAAAGCTATAATAGCAGCGAGTTGCTTTCCTCCTCCCGCAATCCTGAGCTCTTCCAAACCCTGAATGAACAAGCTCTGAAAAACATCGAACTGCTCCCCAAAAAGCAGCAAAAGCACTACCGGAACCTCCTCAAGCACAATCCCGATCTGCTGATGAACTTCCTGCTTGCCTACGAGTACTCTGCTGCCCTGGCAGAAGCGGACTCCCGGGATGTGAAAAAGAACTATGATTCCATCAAGGATTTGGTTACCCGGGAAGGGATCAAATATCCTTTGGAATTCTTCTTTTCCTACATTGCCAAGCAGACCGTTTCGGACGAGCGGATCACAGCCTACCGCAAGATCCTCTGGGATGATGGCCTGGGCAAGATCTATGAAAGCACTCCGGACATCATCGAGCGCTACCGAAAGGTCAGCCTCTGGTGCGTGGAGCGGCTGATGTTCAAACAAACCTCCGGCCGGGATCAAAGCCCGCTGGACATCACCCAGAAATCCCTGATCGGACGCTGCGAAGAAATGCAAATCCTCTTTGTGGCAGCAGCCCGGGTGGTGGGAATACCTGCACGTCCCGCCTCCACTCCCTGGTGGGCACATACCGATAACAACCATGCCTGGGCAGAGGTCTATCTCGATGGCAAATGGGATTATACAGGTGATATGGATGCAGCTTACTATCCAAATCAAACCTGGTTCAGCGCTCTGGTGGATAAAACCGTGCTCATTCTGGCTGATGGCTCTCTTCCCGCGGATACAGACGAAGTGTTGCTGCGGGGCAGCTATGAAGCCGTGATCAATTCCACTCCCAACTATGCGAAGGAACGCACCCGCACTCTTAAGCTTGAGATCGTGGATGAAGATGGCAATCCTGTGCCGAAAACCCAGATTTCCATCCTGGTATATAACTGGGGTGGTCTGCGCCCGCTGATTACCCTCCCCGCGGACGAATCCGGCTCCAGAAGCCTAAGTGTGGGAAGGGGTGCCTTCTTTGTCTCCGCCTTCAGTGAGACTGCCGGCAAAGCCATGGTCTATATCGAATCCTCCGATGCCGCTCAGTTGTATCGCAAAATCACGCTTGAAAAAAACTACCTTCCGGATCAAAGCGTAATCATGCACTACCCCGCCCTGGATTTTGAGTGGAAGCAGGCTCCTGAAGAGTGGAATTCAGGTGCAAAGAAGGCCAAAGCTATTTGGCAAGAAGGAATTGATAGCTTCACTTCCAGTCCCTTACCAGCCTACGTAAGCTCCACCGACACCCTCTTCAAGCAGCTTTGGATTGCCACCCGTTTCAACCAGGCTGAGCTTTCCGCCTTTGGCAAAAAATATTACCCCCTCCAGACAGGTTTCATGGAGTTTTTGTTAGCCGATGACGAGAAATTCCTCTGGCAGGCAAGCCGTAAACAGTTTGCCGCAGTTTATCTGCATTACAAGAAATGGGCTCCCGGGCTGGCTGCCCTGGAAGATCGGGAGCGTCATGCCGTGCTCAGCCCCAGCGTCCACTACGAAGAACTCCCAGTTCCCAAATCCTGCCTGTTTTTTGCTCCCCGCCTATATTCCAAAGCCTTGCAGGTAAAGGGGAAAACTGCTCTTCAGAAAATCCAGAACTGTCTTGCACAGCTTGCCAAAGAGCACCCCATCGATCCCCAACACAGCCTGGTTGGGCTCCTGAGGATGGATCTCGCCATCAAACAAAAACACCTGCAGAGTTATCAGTTCAAGGTTTTGGCTGTCTCGGCTCTCAGGGCCAATGGCATCCCCAGTGAATACACCCGGGTTCCGGATGTGATAAACGTCTGGCTGGAAGGCTCCTGGCAGTATTACAATGTGGTCAAAAACGCTCTTGAGGACAAGAGCGACATCGGTCCTCTCCAGACCCGCAGCCTCAGCCTCAAGCTTCAGGACCAGTTCAATGCCCCCCTTAAAGTGCCTTTGGACAAGATCGCCCTCAGCATCTATCGCAACGGTCAGCTATATCCCATCAACCAAAGCTTTGAATACCTGGGAGATGGCAGCTATCAGGGAGAGTTTCCGATGCTGGATTATTATCTGCAGATCGGCTACCGGATCGATGAAAACAACACCGGCTACCAGATCATCCCCATCCGCATGAGCCAGGAAGATCCCCTGTATCTATCTCTGGAGTTGCCGGATTATCCTCAGGCCTGGAACGAGCTTGAACCCCAGCTTCAGCCCTTGGTGGAGGAACTGGAAAGCTCCGGCTTCCGCATCATAGTGGTGGGTAATTACAGCCAGGAAAACAGCATCCGCATCATGGATAAACTCCGGGAACAGGGCAAGGACCCCATCCTGCTGGGTTACGACGATGCTCAAAGGCTTGCCTTCCCCTATGCGGTCTCCCGCTTTTGGAGAGACCGGGTTTCTCACAATCGAGGCCAGGCCCTGCGGACTCTAACCCTGATCCGGGGTGAGGACGGAAGCTGGCAGATGTATGAAGGGCTTTGGGATAAACTTCCCGAGTAATACAGAATTCACATAGAAATGACATAATCAAAGCGGGTTATGGGGCAGTGCTCCATTCCTATAAGGGCGGGGGGCTGGAATAGATTATGTCATTTAAAGGAAACAAAGGAATAATACAGAGTTTATATTGAAATGACATAATTCGACGGGGTGTGGGGCAGCGCCCCACTCATTTATGGGTGGTGGGTTGGGCTTGGATTATGTCATTTCAAAGGAAATCTGATATAAGGTATGGAAATGACCAAATGCGGAATATATTGCGCCACAGATTGCAAGGCCTATAAA
>JAQUHL010000275.1 GCA_028683635.1 Candidatus Cloacimonadota bacterium | reverse complement strand
GACAAAACAATTGGGAATAAAATAGATAAAGTCTTCAAGTATATCGGAGATCTTGAAAAAAGATACAACGATTACGATCCTGAAAGCTGGATGTGGAAAGTAAACAACTCAGACGAGGAGTTTTTTGAAATTGATAAAGACGCCTATGCAATGCTATCAATTGCAGATAGTTTGTATAAAATGACTGATGGTGCCTTTGACATAACTATCAAACCTGTTTTCGATCTTTGGAATTTCACCTCTGCAAACCCAGTCCTACCGGATTCAATCTTAATGATAGAAAAGCTTGAATTAGTCAATTTTCCCAGATTGAAATTCACCAAAAACGGCTTAGTAAAACCAAAAGGTATGCAAATGAGTTTTGGGGCGATCGCCAAAGGATACATCCTTGATCAAGCCAAAGAATATATGCAGAGCTTAGGTTTGGAAAAAGGAGTGATAGATTGTCGCAGTTCCATGATTTTCTATGGTGGGAAACTTCCACAGATGGTGTATATACAGCATCCCCGCAAAGGAAACGAAGATTTTGTAGCTTCTTTCCGTGTAAAAGACATGGCTCTGTCGACCAGTGGAGATTACCAACAGTATTTTGATTTAGATGGCATCAGATATCACCACATTCTAAACCCAAATACAGGATACCCAGTCGAAAATGTCTATTCTGTTACGGTGGTCCATCCTTCTGCTGCTTGGGCTGATGGCCTTTCCACGGCTTTGTTTTTGATGAATCCCATCTCGGCTATCGAAAAACTCTTAACTATCGAGGGATCGGATGCGGTAATTTATTACAACCAAAATGGAGAAACTGTCTCGCTAAAAACCCAGGGAATGAAGAGATACAACCTCAATGAAACAGAAAAATAGCCAGATACCAGATATTCAAAATCAGAACGATCTTAGAGAAATCGCCATAGATAAAGTTGGTGTCAAAGGCATCCGCTATCCATTGGTTGTTGAAGATAGAAAAAGCAAATCACAAAACACTGTAGGCGAACTCGATATCTATGTAGAACTACCCCATCACAAACGTGGGACCCACATGAGCCGGTTTATTGAAATTCTGAACCATTACCATCAGGATAGTATCATTCACAATCTGGATAAACTGCTGCAGGATCTTAAGACCAGTCTTAAAGCTGATGCTGCTTACATTGATATCAGCTTCCCGTATTTTGTTAAGAAACTCGCACCGGTATCCGGAATATCCTCATTATTATGTTACGATTGTGAGTTCAATGCTTCATTCAAAAACGATTTCATTCTTTGGATTGGAGTAAAAGTTCCCGTTACCACCTTATGCCCTTGCTCCAAAGAAATAAGTGACTTTGGAGCCCACAACCAACGCTCAGTTATTACCATAAAAGCCAGATACAGAGAATTTGTCTGGTTGGAAGAGCTGATAGACTATGCTGAACAGACTGCCAGTTGCGAGATTTACCCATTATTGAAGCGGGTCGATGAAAAGTACGTTACGGAAAAGGCTTATGAAAATCCCAAATTCGTGGAAGATATTGTACGGGAGCTTACAATTCTGCTGACCAACGACGGGCGTATCGTGGACTATTACATTGAATCAGATAATTTTGAATCAATCCACAACCACAATGCCTATGCCATGAAAAATAGTAATGCCTCTGTTAAATAACACAAACTCAGTTATTTTATCTAACGGACTTAAAGTAATATATCATATCGATCATTGTAATCCCATCATTAGTTTGCAATTGCACATTAAAGTCGGCTCGATTTTTGAAGGGAGCAAAGAAAAGGGCTATAGTCATTTTCTGGAGCATTTAAGCTTTAAATCTCAGGGAACATATCCTTCGATTTCAGATGAAGTACCCTGCCTTGGCGGGATCATTAATGCCTATACGGATTTTGACAGTACTTGTTATTACTTAATGCTTCCTTCAGAGCATATGCAACGAGGGCTTGAAATACTGGCTGAACTTTCTTGCAAAACTGGATTCTCAGACCAGGATGTGGAAACAGAAAAAGACATTATCATCGAAGAAATTAAGCAATACGAGAATGAGCCAGAGGTAGATTATATTGATTATATTCAGAATCACTCTTTCAATAACAATCCTTTAAAATATCCTGTATTGGGAACTTTAGATTCTATCAAAAACGCAAGCTTCAAGTCTCTTAGCAAATTCCGTGAGAAATACTACGTGCCCCAAAATTCCTTTTTGACCATAAGCGGAGATTTGGATGAGGGAACTCTCCCAATGAATTGTGCTGCTTCTTTTGGAATCTGGAAAGGCAATAAACCTGATCCATTACCCCTTATGGAAAAATATCTTGAACCCGAACCAATGCAGTTTTCTATTTTGACGAGGGTAAAACAATCCACCTCGGGGATGCTGGCAGTAACTCTGCCAGAATTGACTGAAAGACACCAGGATAGCAATTTGCTTCATTGTGCAATCAGGGCTTGGGCGATCGGGAAAACCTCAAGATTATACAAAATCCTGGTGGAAAATGAAAAACTATGCTCAAGTGTCAAGGTAAGCTCGATAAGTGGGTTACTATCCGGAGTATCACTAATATTGATTTACCCTGACGCAACCCATCGTGTAGATCGTATATTAAAGATCGTTTCAGAGGAGTACAAAAGATTACTTACCAGTGGTTTGCAATGTGATGAATTTGAGATGGTAAAAAAAGATATCATAAATAGTTGGAGAAATTCCTTTGAATCTATGGAGGCGCATGCTTCAGCTCTGGCAGTAGAAGAACTTGTGTATGACTATTCCAGATTATACAGTTATGAGAGTGAAATCGGACGCATTTCCCAAGCAGACATCCTTCCAGCTATTAGGAAATATTGGTCACCAGAATCGGTCAAAATCTTTATCCAGTATCGTTCCAAGCCTGTAAATGAGATCTCAGTATGTAGTTCTGATTTCTTCGGGTATTCTGATTATCAACCCACTGATCAAAAACCACGGGTAACTTCGGTTGTTCGGATCCAAAAATATACTCTACAAGATTATCCCGCCTTTATCGCCGTTAACCCAAACATCTTTACTGGCAGGCTATCGAATGATCTGTATCTGCCGTATAGAAGAGTTCCT
>JAQUHL010000274.1 GCA_028683635.1 Candidatus Cloacimonadota bacterium | reverse complement strand
AAGTAATTGTGCTGGGCTCCCAGAGCGAGGGCGGTGCTTTCCCGGGTTCCGGAGATAGAGCTACCCTGAATGCGGTTTTCGAAGCGGTAAAAGACCTGGGAATGCTTGGCACTGAGATTGAACTTGAGATCTTCATAGCTAAGGTTGGAAGCAGCTTTGATGCCACGGCTCTGTTGATATTGCCGGTAATGATTAGTGCCAAAAAAGAGGGTGGGTTCGAGATTGCAATAAGTGCTGGCATCGGTATTGTACCAGAGGAGAAGTTCATTGGCAAGGCGCCGGTGGGTGATGATGCCGCGCAAATTGTGCTGGGCATAGGCTCCGGTGAGTTTGGAATCGTCGTAGAGCTCTAAGAAATTGATCGGACCAGGAAGTTGGCGGACAAAGGAGCCCAGGTTCAGGCTGTAATCAAGCTGCGTTCCACTGGTATAATAGCTGGTTTTGGCAAAGAAGCCATCTGCCACTTTATGGTTGTGGAGCCGTTTAAGCTCGGGTTCCATATTCCAGAAATCCGGGGTATTATACTCAAAATCGTTGTCTGCGCACTGGTGCGTGTATTCAGTGGTGAGAGAGAAGTGTTTTTTTCGATAGGATGCATGATAGGCCTGTTTGAGATAGCCAAAGGAGCCCAGGCTGCTTGTGATCCCGGCTTCCCAGCTTGCTTTATCCACAGCCTGTTTTGTGTGGATATGGATGATTCCTCCGATGGCGGCGGAACCTCCATAGACGGAGGCATCCCCTTTGATGATTTCGATATGGCTGATCTGTCCCAGGGGGATTTTGCTAAAATCAAAGGCTTCTCCGGCAGAGTTTAAGACCACTCCATCCATCATTACAAGGCTGTGGCGATTGAAGCTTCCCAAAAGGGAAACTGTCTGGCGTTCGCCACTTAGCCTGGTGTCTGTGGTGCTGAAGGAAGAGTTGGTCAAAAGCAAATCTGCGGTGTTGCTCACCTCGGAATTGGTATCGGGATGGATGACCAGAACGCTCAGGGAGGGGCTGGAGGGTTTGTATTCCACGGCTCTGACCCAGACGGTGGGCAGCACGATTGCCTCTGCCTTCAGGATTACCGGGCTGCGAAAGGATTGGGTGGGCAGGGCTGTGTTGTGATATCCGATGCGGGAGATATAGAGGGAATCGGCAGTGGTGGTCAGGTTGAAAAAGCCTTCCTCATCGCTGAAACAGTGAGCTCTTTTATCAGTAATGGTGGCGCCGGCAATGGCAGAGCCCTGTTCATCGAGGATTCTGCCGCTTAGCCCCAGCAGGAACTCACTGGAAAGCAGGAGAAGGCAGATCAGTAGTAAGAAGCGTGATAGGGAAGCATGAACACTCCCCAATTTGTGGATATGAATCCGGTACATTTGGTTCACCTCATTTGTTGTTATTGTGACTTGAGATGAACATATCTGGCTTAAGCCCATCTATCCGCAGGCTTATCCCAAACTTGGTGGCAGGTTTCCTGGCTCACAGCAGGTTGCGAGGCTCGCTTCAAGGCACCTTCCCATCGATCTGATAGTGACGCCTTGAACCTAAATGTGCTGTTTACAGTGGCGGAGACCGCTTCCGGTTTTCACGGAATTCCCTATTACCTTAGTGCAAAGCACCATCAAGTCACTATGAGAGACATGATAAAAAACGACGGGGAATTGGTCAAGCGCTATTTCGAAGCATCGGGGTTGATGATTCTGCGGGGGAACTACGGTGCCCGGCTTCTTTATTTGGTATCTGGTTTGAAGCCGACTCCTTTGGGTTCCTGTTGGCCAAAGACCTTGATCTCGCCAAATTGCTTTTCGAAGGCATCGATATTCTTCTCCAGGATTTGCATAAGCTGCTTGGCATGTTGGGGAGTGGTAATGACCCGGGTATAGATTTTGGCATCGGGGATGCCGGGCAGGATTCTGCCACAATCGATCACGAATTCGGAAGGGTTGTTTGTGATCATGAAGAAATTGGAGTAGGTGCCTTCTCCAACCTTTTCATCGATCTTGATGTTCAGGTTTTGTTGGGGTGGGTTTGCCATGTGTATCTCCTTGGGATTTTATTTATTGTCAATTGTGGTTAGCAATCCCTGAGCCCTGATTTTGTCAATCACTTTGCGATAATGCAGGGATGCAGAACAGAGCCGGGTATTACCCAAAATAAACAGCCTGTCCCTGGCCCGGGAGAGCTCTACTTTCAGTTTGCGATCAATGCTGAAATCCCAGTTTAGGGCTTCCATCATTCTCAGGTCATAGGCGGTTTGCAGGGGCAGGGTGATGATCATGATCTGCCTTTCTGAGCCCTGAAAGCGTTCCACAGTGTCGATTGTGATATTTCTGTATTCGGGTGGGAGAGCCTTGAATACTGCCTGAATCATGGCCCTGAAGGGGGCGATGATGCCAATCTGCTGGCCGGCATCCCGGATAACTCCACTTTGAGTAAAGAGCCGGAGCAGTTCGCAGATCAGGCTGGCTTGCAGAGGATCGTAGCGGAGCTGATCCGAGGGAGGAGTTTCGATCCAAATGGTTCTGTGGGAAAGGAGCTGGATTTGCTGGGTTTTGCTGAAAAAGGGGGAAGAAAAAATATCGGGAGGAAGCTGCTTATTCAAGGGAGCTATCTGGCTATCCAGAGCTTCAGAGAGACGGTTTTGGTAATTCTCGGATACTAACTCACGGATCTGCCGGTGCATGCGGTATTGAGTCTGAAGCATGGCCAGCTTGGAGTGCCAGCCGGATTTGGTGCAGCGGTTCCAGAGCCGTTCCAGAATGGACTGCCCAAAGCTGTGGTAGCAAAGTTCCAATAGCCTTGCGTCTTGCCCGGAGGCGGAAGATCCGGGCTGCATCACGATGGGTGGAAGCTGGTTCTGATCACCAATGAGGATTAGTTTTGGCACATGAGAGATGATGCCCAGCACCATTGGTTCGATGATCTGGCTGGCTTCGTCAATGATCAGTTCATCGAAGCGGATGAGCCTGATCAGGTCCTTGAACCAGGAGTTGCAACTATGGACGGTTGATACCCAGATCCGGTTGTTGCGGATGATGTTATCCATCTGTTGATAGCGTTTTCCCTGGATTTTCGTGGCAAGGAGCTTGTGTTCGATCTGGGTG
>JAQUHL010000019.1 GCA_028683635.1 Candidatus Cloacimonadota bacterium | reverse complement strand
GACCAGTTTACAGTCAACATCCGCAATCTGGGCAATCAGATGGAAGTATATGAATCGGGCTATCGATCGGATCGGGAAATGACCCATGAGCAGCTTGTAGTGAGCATTGCGGACAAGAAGCTCGAGCTCGAAAAACAGAAACTTGAGATCAACAACCTTTCCAAACGGCTCGAATTCGAGCGCAGCAAGCCTAATACCTATGCTAACATGCAATCCCTGCGCCGACTGAATGTACAACACACTCTGGCAAGCAACCGACTGAATGAAGTAGCTGAAGCTTTGCGGGCACTGCAGGTTGAATATCACAAGAAATATGCTCTCTCTTTTGCCATCATCATCTTTGTTCTGATTGGTATTCCTTTGGGATTGATGACCCGCAGCAGCGGAATTGGCATGGCCTTTTCGGTATCATCAATAATATTTCTGATCTATTATGTCGCTCTGACTGGTGGTGAACAACTTGCAGATAAGGGTATTGTTTCACCCTTTTGGTCTATGTGGTTGATAAACCTTATCTTCCTTATAGTTAGCATAATCCTCATCATTGCCTCGATCTATGAGAAAAAGCTTATCGACCTACACCAGCTCACCTGGAAGCTCTCCCACATGAAAGCCAAAAAGCAGGAAATCCCAGATGAGATCATTCACTAAGGTTCTGATATGAAGATACTTGACAAATACATCATCCGGGAATTCCTGAAAACCTATCTTATCATCTTCTTCTCTTTTGCAGCCGTGTTTATTGTGATTGACGTGATAGACAACCTTCCGCGTCTGATCCGCAGTGGAGCGACCTTTGATCTGGGAGTATGGTACTACCTCCTCAGGCTGCCCTATCTAATTGTCCTCACGTCACCTGTAACGGTTCTGCTGACGGGGTTATTCCTGATGAACAGCCTCGCCAAACACAATGAAAGTGTGGCTATCCGCGCTGCCGGAATCAGTATAAAAAGAGCCATGCTACCTCTCTTTCTGATCGGATTTTTAATCAGCGCAGCCATTGCCATTTTGGGAGAATACGTTCTCCCCCGGGCTGAATCCACCCGGGAATATGTCTATCGCGTTCTAATCAAAGGTGAGCAGCCTGAAGATAATATGCTGAAAGCCAGAATCCATTATCAGGGCAAGGAAAATGACTTTTATTACTTTGGTTTCTTCGATGGTTACAAAAATACCCTGCGGGTAATCGACATCACCAGAACAGATTTTGGAACTAACCAGATCATTGAGCATACAACCGCCTCATCTGCCTTTTGGGATAAAGATAAATGGATCTTGCAGGACCTCGAAACCAGAAAGTTCAAGGATGGCAAACAAATTGCCTGGCAATACTATGCCAGCACTGATCTGCCCTTTATTGATGTCCACCCACGGGATTTTATCCGAATAACCAAAAAGACTCTCGCCCTGAACTTCTTTGAACTCAAGGACTATATCTCCAGATTGGAAAAAGTGGGAGATGATGCCAGCCCCGAGATTGTGGATTTACATATGAAAATTGCCTTTCCGCTTACCAACCTGATAGTTATCTTCTTCTTCATACCAATTGCCACGACCAGTGTGCGCAGCAAAGGCAGAGGCTGGATTTTTATGCTGGGTCTGGCTGTCTGTTTCATCTATCTGATCACTGTCCGGATCATCCAAAGTCTTGGCTATGCGAGTGTTATTCCCCCGATCTGGGCTGCCTGGTTACCCAATATCGGTTTTACTTTCCTGGGCTTCTTTTTCCTGAAAAAAGCAGAAATCTAACTCAATGAAAACAATCGAAACACCGGAGTTTGGCAATGCTACCCAGCATATCTACCTCCAAATCTATTCCAAAGCAGATCTGGCAAGGCTATACGAATCTGATGAGCAATATTGGAACCAACCAAACATCCCGATTACCAGGCTCAGGATCTCTGCCTATCTGGCCAATCCCAATGCAGAGGATGACGACACTCTGTTGCTAACTGCCTGGGATGGAAATCTCCTCATCGCCTATATCGGTCTGGTTCCCGAACTAATCCACACCACTCAGGGAGAGCAGAAAATAAACTGGCTCACAAGTTGGTGGGCAGAAGAGCGATATCGGGGAAGGGGCATTGCCATGCGTCTCTTTGATCTTGCCCTTGCTGAAACCAGACACGCCATGACCAGTTCTGCCCATGTCCAATCCAGCAAAAGGTTTCATCAATGCGGAAAGATGAGCACCTACGTCACTAGGGAAAGAAGCTTTTTCTTCATTAACATCAGTCGTAAGGTATTGATAGATTATAAAAAATATCATGGTATCTTCAAGTATAGCTATAGATTTATTCACTTTATCAGCTCTTTAGCAATGAAATACAGATATAAGTGGTGGGTATCCGTAAACCCCGTTGGCAAGGACATATCCCTTGAGTATATACGCATTCCCGATCAGGAAACCATGAATTTCATCCAAAAGAACGGCAGGAATGATCTCGCAGTGAAAAACAAAGCAAACCTGACCTGGAGAATGGATCTACACTTCCTCAGTACTCAACCCCGCAGCATCTCCTGGCGCAATTCATCATATTTTGCCATCCTGGGTGAAAGATTTGAAAACTTCTCTGCCAAAGTATTCAACAATGCCACCATGACAGCCTTTATCAGCTTTCAGATAGTGGACGGAGTCTTAAGACTTCCCTATTTCTATATCCTGCCCGGTTCTGAAAAGCAGATAGCAGCTCTGATCGGAAAACTGGTATCAGACTACCAAATCGACGTGATCAATACCCACAATCCCTTGGTTATCAAGATCTTAAACCAGTACAAACTTCCTTTTCTATTCAAAAAATCACACACGGTTGAAGCCATGCGTACCAACGACCTCGATCTGGAACCTGAACTCCTGATTCAGGACGGTGACGGAGCTATCTGAGCAAATGTATCCCTTCCCGGTTTGGCTAACCAGACTACTCCTGCTACCCGGGGCGTCTCAAACCCGAATATTATATTATCATGACATCTCTGAGGGCGCGAATCCCATCTATTTTACTTCCCTGTCCCCGGCAGGCTTTGAGCGGCAAATCCTATGGTTGAAGAAACTTGGATACAGATTTATCCCTCTTTCGGAAGTATATGCAGCTCAGGAGGCTAACGTATCTCTGAATAAAACGGTGTCGTTGACTACTGATGATGGCTTCTCCTCCAACTTCTTTCATCTTTTCCCGCTCCTGAAGAAGCACAAACTACCTCTAACTCTATTTCTAACAACCAAGTGCATCAATAACCAAGCCCTGGCCTGGAACCACAAATGGATAGTAATCCGCAAGCATACCAGCCCGGATAAACTGGAATTGCTGCTGAAACAACATCGCGACAGCTTTCAGCTTACATGGTCAGATAACCCCGCCACTACATTCAATAGTGTTTCAATGGGCCAAAAAGATGCCCTGGCAGACCTCTTGTGGAAGGAAGCCATACAGGATAGCCAGGAAGAGTTTCTTGCCCGGGAAAGGCCCTTTTTGAGCCTGGAACAGCTTGGCGAAATGCTACAAGGAAATGTGGAATTGGGCTCTCACACGGTATCGCATCCCTTTTGCAACAGCCTGAGCTATGCTGATCTTAAATCTGAAATCCAGGATTCCTGCCAGGTTCTGGAGCAGATCTCTGGAAAGAAGACAAATCTCTTTGCCTATCCCTATGGCATTCGCACGTCACAAGAACAAGAAACTCGCATTAAAGAAGAACTGGGGCTCAAAGCCATGCTGGGTCTGCGGTTCAGCATAAGGCTTCTGGATCATCCCCCCCAAGATCGGATCCGGATGGAAGATACTCCCAAAAGGAACTATCTTGAATTCACCATCAAACCCCTCGGCAGAAGCATCAAAGACCTGTTGAGACTTCACTGAAGCTCCCATATCACGTAATTTATGATGTTTGGAAGTTGAGTTACTTCGCGAGCATTCGGCCTTAGCTTAGTGTGAGCTTAGCGTGAACATAGTGTGAACAATGCGTGAAATTCCACGCATTGTTCACACTATGTTCACGCCCTGATGACAGTCAGTAAAGTAGCTGAGGGTTATGTATTCGAGCCATGGCCAGATCAAATAATCTTTGACAAGAATAATTGATTTATTTATGAAGCATCCGGTGTAAACTATAGCTGATCCAGGAGTAGTAATGCGATCTCTCATATTGTTCATAACTCTTTGTTTTGCTTTCGGGTGCCTGAGTGCTTTTGAGATTCCGTTCTCAAGGGACGCAGTGCATACTGAGGAAAATACCTCCGGTGAATTCTTGCGGATCGACCCCCTTGATTTTCAGCCTGAGGTGCTTAAAACCAAAGCCTGGTTTTGGCAAGATGACAAAGCACTGTATGTAAAGTTTGAATCCGTTATTGATGAAACTTTCCATATAGGCCAAAATCGGGGCAGGGATGGTTTTTACCAATCCGATTTTGTTCGTATTCAGCTTGTTACCATCCCTGAAGCCTACTATGCTTATATGTATGTTGCCCAACCAAATGGCGCATTATATGATGGGGTTAGAAGCTACACTTCCGGAGTCGATACTGCCTGGAACAGTTCATACTCATATGAGACAGCTCACAACGACAGCCTCTGGCAGGTCCTGATGAAAATTCCTCTCGGAGAATTGCGATACCATCAGAAACTGCCTTATAATTGGAAGATTATCCTCACCCGTTACAATGACCAAAGCGAAACATATTATTCCTTCCCACCCCGCGATACTAATGAAGGAAAGGGTTATTATACTCAGGCTCAGGAAATTGTTTTGAACCATAAAGTTCCGCGCCTTTTGGACTTGCAGCTCAAACCTTACTTTGTGAAAAGCTATGACCTGGTGAACAAAACCAATAGCTTTGATCCCGAAAATGTGGGACTTGATATTGCCTTCAATCCCGGTTCAAGAACCAAAATCAAGATCTCTCTGAATCCGGATTATAGCGACGCACCTTTGGATGGTGCGATGGATATTTACAACACAAGATATCCTCCGTATTTTAATGAAAACAGGTTCTTCTTCACTGAAGACCTGGATGCCTTTGGGGTGGATTCAAACGTCTTTTATTCCAGAAATATAGTCAAACCACAACTGGCATATAAACTTACAGGTAATGTGAAAAGCATGAATTATGGGATTTTGGGGGCTTGGGACAAAGAACAACGCTCAGGAGATTATGTGATAACCAGTGACGACTATTACCAGGTTCTATCCATAATCCCCTCGACCAGAAACCTGACCTTCTGCAATGCCCTGGTCAGTAAAATGAACCGGGATTACTACAATCATGTCTATTCTGGAGACCTCAGGCTTAAACTATACAAAGATTTTTACCTCAATGCGGATCACAAGGCCAGCACCAGGTTTTGTAAAGACGAGGAAAAGAACACCAAAAATGGGTATAATTCCTCAGTCGAGTTCGAATATGATGCCAAAAACTGGAACCTTTCAGTGGATGCCAATAAGGTCTCGGAAGATTTTCTGGCGGATATGGGTTACTATACAGACACAAATTGTACACGCTGGGGCACAAACGTAACCTGGGATTCGGATACCAAGGATAAGTTCTTGAAAAACTGGGGAATTAGTTATTGGAATGGATTCTTTAGAATTGACAATCAGGAAAAAAACTCCGAGACCTCACATTGTGCCAATATCTATTTCGCACTCAAACCCAAGTTCAATTTTTCGGTATATGCCAGTATCAGCCGTGTTCTTGATCTGAAAAATTCGAATCATGTAGTTCATGAACTCACTTTCAATACTGGGTTCTGGGCCTGGGAGAAGTTCAAAATATATTCTTCACTAACTCATTCCAAGGCAATAGTCTACAGCCATGATGATACGAGAGATCGCAATAATATATCGCTAACGCTGGATGGAACTCTTTTCGAAAAACTCAGTTACTCAGTCAATGTGATGCACACAGAATACAAGTGTCCCAAACATAATTTGGAAATGAGCAGTTTTGAACCTCGGGAAGTGTATCTGGATAACCAGTATCAAATCATAAATGCCAACATATATTTCAATCCTGATTCCAGCATTCATATATCAAATGGTTTGGGAATCAGTACCTATGAAGAAGATTCTATTTATCAAAACCTATCCAATTATGGCAGCTTGGGATATGAGTTTAAACGTGATTGTTTCTTGTATATAGGCTATCAAACCAAACAACTTCAGGATGAGAAGGCAAAAATGTCCAATCTTTTGGGGCACTATATCCGAAGCTCGGCTTCGGCCTATCTGAAGGTGGCCATCACTATCTGATTTGCATTTTGCGTGTTTTGAGGTATTATGTCTATCAGAATATAGTGTTCTTCCGGCCCAAACCGGATAGAGAAAGGAGATTAAAAAAATGAAGAGAATGCAAAGAATGATTGCCTTCGCAATCTTAGCCTCACTATTGATGGTGAGTTTGTTCGGGTGCTACGGTAGCATGACCCTCACCAAGAAAGTCTATAACTGGAATGGTTCTTTGGGTGATGATATTATCGTCAATGTTGTATTTTGGGTTTTGAATATCATTCCCGTCTATGAGGGAGCAGCATTTATTGATGTGGTGTTTTTGAATACTATCGAACATTGGACAGGATCCAACCCCATCGCCATGAAAGAAGGTGAAGAGACTATCAAATATGTAGATAGCGGCGAGAAATCTTACAAGCTTGTGTTCAGCAAAAACAGCATTTACATTGAGGAAGTAAAGGGTCCTGAAGTTGGTGAAAACGTTACTTTGAACTACAATGAGACCGAACAATCCTGGTATCTGATGGATGACGAGACCAGCACCAAAGTAGCCAGTATTTCCGACGATATGCTCAAGCTTATTTATCCGGACGGAAACACCAGAACCGTTCATCTCAACAAATAGATTGCAGCTCTGAATTACTGTTTCAGACAGGGTAAAGCTTATCATCCTGTCTTTTTTTATATTCATAACTGAGGATGTATGGGACATTCATTCTCAAAGACCGTTGCACATCCCGATTTATCGAAAAACAGACTTCCAAATATGCTGGTTGTGAGGCATATTTTTGTAAATCTATTCCCACCCACCACCCTACAAGGAGTAAGGTTTCGCCCTACAATCCATTACTCAATGGTCTTTCTCATTCTGCTAATCACTCTATCATTTTGATCTGCTGTCTGTTAGAAGAGGTTTAAGCCCTTGGCCTTAAAAAAAACCTTGAAGAAAATCCCGTATTCAAAATTAGTGACCTTTCATAAATATCAAGCCTGTAGAAATATAGTTATCTGCAGTACAAACAAAATTGCACCCAGAGATGGAGGAATAAAACATGCTCGATGATCTGAGAAAAAAACAGAAGGTAATTATCTATGTGGTTGCCGTCATTTTCATAATTGGAATGATGGGAGTGGGGCTTTTGGAGCTCTTTACGCCGAAGCCTTTTTTAGGCAAAGTAAACGGGAAGAAGATCACAATTGAAGAATATAACGACACGTTGAGCCAGATGCGTGATATGTATCCCCAGCAATATCCTGACCGGGCGATGGATGAAAACACAATGCGCGGTTTGGGAGAGCAAACCTGGAATTCCATTGTGGAAGAAATCCTTGTAAAAGAACAGCTTAAGAAACATAGAATCAAGATCCGTACTGCAGATATCAAGGAAGAGATCCAAAGCAATCCTCCCCAGGAATGGATGCAACAGGAAGCTTTGCAAACCGAAGGCAGATTTGACCATTCCAAGTATATCGAATTCCTGAAATCCAACCCCATGGTTCTGGCAGAGATGGAAAAATACGTCGAAGGTTACCTTCCTCGCAAGAAACTTGAGGATAAGATCAAAAAAGAAGCCAAGATTACTCTGGATAGCCTTAAAACTGAGTATATCAAGGATAACGATCTTTTGAATGGAAGGATAATCTGGTTTGATTACAACACGATCAAAGACGTCTCTGCTACAGATGCGGAAGTTCAGAAATACTATGATGCGAATAAGGATAAGGAATTCAAGAAAGGGCCTGCTGCCAAGCTTAAATATCTTGCCTTTGAGATGAAACCTTCCGATAAAGACTATGATACAGTTATGAATATGGCCAGGGAAATCAGGGGTCGCATCGTCAAGGGAGAAAGCTTTGAAGAGCTTGCCCGCACATATTCTGAAGATCCCGGCAGTAAAGATAACGGTGGATCCCTGGGCAGATTTGGAAGAGGGCGCATGGTTCCTGCTTTTGAGGAAGCTGCCTTCAAACTCAAACCAGGCGAACTATCCGATCTGGTAAAATCAGACTATGGAATTCATATCATTCGCACCGATTCCATCTTCGCAGATGCCAAAGATGGCCCGGAAGTTTCTGCCAGACACATTCTTTTGAAAGTGGAAACCTCATCCGAAACCAAGAATGATATCACGAACACAGCCAAAGAAGCACAGAAAAAAATCAAAAGCAAAGGTATAGACGCAGTCGCCAAGGAATTGAAACTCGAAGTTCAGGATACAGATTGGGTCTCCCTCGATGATGAAATGGTGCCAATGATCGGTAAAAACTATAACCTCACAAATATGCTCAGGAAAGGGAAAATCAAATCGGTCTCGGACCTTGAGTATGACCAAAGAGACCGGATCATAATTGCCCAGCTTATGGACCGCCAGCAAACCTATTATGAAGACTTCGAGAAAGTAAAGCTTCGCATCAGAGCTGATCTTGAGAAGAAGAAAAAGGTCGAACTCGTGAAACCGCAGGCTGAAGCATTTGTAAAGAAATTCACTCCGGCTCAGTACTTTGACAACGCAGAGCGTGAGGGTTGGAAAGTGTATGACCTAAACAGATTCAAAAAGGATTCCTTCATCCCCGGAGCAGGAAAAGCTCCTGAATTCAATGAAGCAGCCCTGCAACTCAAAACCGGAGATATCAGTTCTCTCATCCACTCATCTTCCGGGCCGATAATCGTCGAAGTAAAAGAACGTATTAAGCCCGACATTCCGGCTTTTGAAAAAGATTCAGCCAAGCAGGAAGAGATTCGCAAACGCCTTGAAGATGCAGCCTGGAACCGTTTTTGGGATAAAATGAAAAAAGACGCCGTAGTTATCGATAACAGAAAACAATACGGCCTCTGATATGAGTAAACTAATGGTCTCTTTGTCCGGGATCAGGGGCATCTTTGGAGATACCCTGACCCCGGATCTTGTTCAAAGCTATGCGGCATATTTCGGTATCTTCTGTGGCAGGGGGAAAATTGTTATCGGCAGGGATTCTCGCACCTCCGGCATAGCGATGAGACACTCCATAATCTCTGGATTAATAGCTGTCGGTTGCGATGTGGTGGATCTGGGGATCGTTCCCACCCCCACAGTCCTCATCAGTGTCAAAGACCTCAATGCTTGCGGTGGGATATCCATAACGGCTTCGCATAATCCTCCCGAGTGGAATGCCATGAAATTTGTGGATAGGGACGGGATGTTCCTCGCTGCTCAAAGGGCTGAGGCATTTTTCAAATCCATGGAAAGCCCAATCCTCTGGAATAAGTGGGACACCCTGGGCAAAGTTGTTATGGATCCTTCAGGCGTTGAGAGGCATATTGAGAAGATCCTGGGCATTCCTTATATTGATTTCGAGAAGATCAGAACCAGGAAATTCAGGGTTGTAATCGATTCCGTTAATGGTGCCGGTGGTCTGGCCTCTCCCCTGCTACTAAAAAAGCTGGGTTGCGAGGTGATCGAGATAAACTCAGAGCCCACCGGAGTGTTCTCCCATCCTGCAGAACCTCTGAACCAGAATCTTACCCAGCTTGAAGCTGCCGTTAAAGAGCATCATGCCGATCTGGGATTTGCAACTGATCCTGACGCGGACAGGCTTTCCCTTGTTTCTGAGAAAGGATCTTGCATTGGTGAAGAACTATCAGTTGCTCTTGCGGAGATGTTTGTACTACCAAAGCGGTCTGGGGATATAGTCGTTAATCTCTCCACTTCCATGCTTTCGGATGATATTGCTGCCAGGTTTGGTGTAAAAGTTCACCGCACCCGGGTTGGCGAAATCAATGTGGGCAAGCTGATGCAAGAACTCAGAAGCCCCATAGGGGGCGAAGGCAATGGTGGAATCATCTGTCCTGATGTGAATTACACCCGGGATGCCTTGTCTGGTATGGCCTTGATTTTGGGGCTTATGGCCGAACAGGAAAAGACTCTCACCCAGCTTGTGGATGAACTACCCAAATACTATTTCTCCAAAGCGAAAATCGAGCTAAAGCCCAGTCAATTGGATAGAATTATGGAGATGGTGCCCACTCTTTACAAGGACTATGAGATTAACACCCTGGATGGGATAAAGGTAATTGGCAGTAAATTTTGGATCCATATCCGCAAATCGGGTACTGAACCAATTATCCGGGTCTATGTGGAGAGCGATTCAGCCTCCCGCTCCGAAGAAATCTGTTCTTCAGCCATCAAGAAGCTGACCGGTTCAATCTAAGCTTACTGTCTGGAGAAGTGGAAGATATCTGTAGTCCAACCCAGGTTCAGGTAGTGCCTTAGCATTCCATTTTGATCGATGGAAAGCTGATACTTCATTGGCCCCGCTACAGATTTGTATCCTATCCCAAAGTAGCCGCAATTCTTCATATTTGAGCCCAGTGCCCAGGTTTGTTTATTTGTATAGTTCAATCCCTGTAAGCCTGTGAACAGGAATATCTTCTTCCACGGCTCAGTGATCAACCCCACTTCATAGAGCTTATAATCTGTAGCGCTTACCTCGTTATGAAACAGACCCAGATAGCTTTCTGCGCCTCCGAGATTGAAACCAAAGGGGTCAAATCCAGATATGTCCTTGCGGTCAAAGAAGGTTCCCCAATCCAGAGAAATCTTCAGGCTCACATCATTCAAGAGCGGTCTGTACAACTCACTTTTTATCCGGAAGCGAGTATAGATGTAATCACTTATCTTCTTGCTTCTGGAGAAGTTGAACTTACCTAAGGCTCTCATCCCGGACATGGGAAAGGCAAAATCGTTGAGGCTTTCGTGGTATCCCTTTATTCCGAAACCAGAAATCACGAATTCCTTGTTTATCGGTTCGTTCTCAGATACATTGCGGTACAGATTTGTTTTGGAAGTATAGACGAAAGCCTCGGTTACGGCGATTTTATTGGCAAAAACTCCGATACCTGTGTTGATGCCATACTCCAAAGAACTTTGACTCTCGATCTTATAATGATCCTCATCATATTTGAAGAGCTTCTTCTCGTTCACATAAGGAAACAACCGGTAATAAATACCCCACAGGTCTCCGAAATTCTTCACCAGATCAAGATTGAATTCATTCCTACCACCAGCCTTAACCTCTGCCAGTACGATGGAATTTTTCATCAGATAGTTATTCAGGGAAAGCACAATGCCCGCCACCAACGCATCGGATGAATCATAGGAGAAATTCATGGCCAGATGCTTTCTATCTCTTTCCCGCACATTTATCACGAGTACGTTTTCGCCATCTTCCTTTTCCAGGGAAGGATAAAGTAGCTCAAAAGCCTGAGAATTCCAGGCTGACCGGCTTTTTTGAACAATCTTACCGATCGTATAAGTTCTTTGGGGATCGAGCCCCACATATTCCTTCACTTTTGCAGAGCTGATATACTGGTTTCCTTCCACCCGGATCTTGTCAATTTTCAAAGACCACACTGGTTCCAATTTATTTACTTTTCGGTATCCAGATTCCCTGCCTCTACCCACCTGGCGTTCTTTGAAGGACAATATCCGATCGAGGTTTTGCCTGGCATATTGCTCTCCGGCATCTATCAATTGCTGAATGTGTTTGTAATCTCCTGCTGAGAACTCCTCAAGCCCGGGATCAAACAGCAAGTCACATAGATCATTAGCATCATTGACGTTTTTGGTCATGCCAATATTGATGGTTTGTTCCAAAACCCGGATGAGGTTGTTCAGGCTCTTTTCGTCATACAAAGAGGAATTGACCTTGAGCCCTATTACTGTATCTGCTCCCATATCAAGGACTTGTCCAACAGGAAAGTTTTGGGTGATGCCGCCATCAATATAGTAGCTTCCCTTGTAAAAATGCGGTTCCACGATACTGGGAATAGACATCGAAGCCCTCACAGCGTGCAGTAGCGATCCATTTTGAAAGACCTTCTGTTCTCCCGTAATCAGATCAGTTGCAATGCAGGCAAAGGGGATGGGAAGCTGGGAAAAATCGTCCGTAACAAAGGATGAGGAAAGAATGCGAAACAGCTCGTAATTGATTTTGTTGCCGGTATATACTCCCTGAGGAAGCTTGGGGTGCCAGTTATCGCCAAGGTTAAATACGGCATTCCCATAAGGAGCCCATCTTTTCTGGCCAATATAGAGATCGAAACGCTGATAGCTATCTTCAAAGACATCAGACCAATCCACTGAAAGGGCGAATTCTTCGATTTCCCTGGCACTATAGCCCATGGCATATAAGGCACCGACTATTGCTCCCACGCTTGTACCGGAAATATAATCGGGATAGATTTCGTTTTCGTCCAGAACCTTGAGCATACCGATATGGGCAAAGCCGCGTGCACCTCCCCCACTGAGAGCCAGACCGAGGCCTTCAGCACTCAGGCTGGACACAATTCCCGCCAGGACAGCTATCAGGATAGCTATGGTTCTATTCATTCGTCCTGTGTACTTCCTCTGGTCTTAGAAATTTGTTTCCTTTGTGGATAAAGAATCTGCTGAAGGTGAAGCTTTTTCTTCCGTTGCCCTGGTGCTTGGTTTGAACTGGAAATCCAGCCTGCCAAACACCGCTGTGGCATCCACTACAACCTTTCTGCCTTCCACATCCTTGTGGCTGGGAATATTGGTACTGCCAAACACTGCCGTGGGTTGGAAAACAAAATTGATGTCGTCCGGAAGTATGATCAATCCATTACCAAAGACGACGGTCACTTCTATCTCGTCGTCTTCAAATCTTGCTGCAGTAAGATCATGGCTGCCATTAGCAAACACCATGGTAATATCTTTCCCGATGTTGCTGCTGTGACTCACCCTGCTCCAGT